>DASZIH010000113.1:0-81585 GCA_035949355.1 Acidimicrobiales bacterium | reverse complement strand
AATTCAGTCATGGGGCTCTTCGCCACTCCGCGGATGAACCTATAGGCCCCTTCCGCCCCGTTGGGAAAGGGGTACGTCCCAGTGGGAATGCAGAGGGCACTGGACTCGGCGATGGGCTTTCCGAGTAGCTCCACCAAGGCGTCGTTGATGCTCGGGTTGCTGATGCCGGAGGAAGTGAGTAGAAATTTCAAGGTGTCTCCTCGGGTCAGGCTACTGAGTTTGTTCTACGTCGCCGGCGTCGAGGGCACGACGCGTCGAGAAATCAACAGCTGGGAACCTCACGCGTCGAGGTGGATCGGCCACTCGTAGCGGCCCACGTCGACGGGTGCTTCACCCTTGCGCTCGAGGTAGTTGGAAAAGCTCGACAGCCACGCTTGGTACCAGGTGCGAAGGGTCGAGTTGATCTGCGTGTCGAGGATGCTTTCGATCGCCGGGTACTTCGCGACCATCGCCTCGAAGACGAGGAGGCTCGCGGCGGCGTCAGCGGCTGCACTGTGAGCGCTTTCGAGACTGACACCGTAGTGCCGGCAGAGATCGGTGAGCTTTCGCGACCCCTTTCGCCACTTGTCGAAGTGTCGATCGAGCACGAGGATGTCCATCACCGCGCCGATCGGGCCGCCCTCTTCGAGGGTAGGAATCGCGAGTCGCCGACACAGTGAGTCGACCATAGTGAGGTCGTAGCCGACGTTCATCCCGACGATCACGCCGCCCGACCTCCAGACGGAAAGTAGTTTCGCGACGATCGTCTCTACCGCGTCTTCAAGGATCATGGCGTTCGCGACCATCTCGTCGGTGATGCCGTGAATCGCGGACGCCCCCGCTGGAATCGGCACGCCGGGATTCACGTACCCGCCTTCGACGAGGACGGACACTCCGTACGCGTCGCGAACGTTCTGGACGAAGCCGTACGAAACGGGAACGTCCTGAAAGGAACTGACACCCGTCGTTTCGAGATCGAAGCCCACGTAGTCAGTCACTTGCACGTCTTTCGTCGCTCACCATTCAGGTTACTGAGCCACCGTCCGAAGAACGTGACAATCGCCGACGTGTTCACAAGGTCACGGCGTGCTCAACAACCGCCGCTCGAGCTCTTAGTCGGCTTCGTTCTCAATACGGCCGAGTCGACCAATTTCAGTAACGACGCGATCGCCGGGCTTGAGGAATCGTGGTGGCGTCTGACCTTGTCCAGAACCATGAGGACTTCCGGTGAAGATGAGGTCGCCCGGACGAAGTTCCACCACGTTGCTCAAATAACTGACGATCTCGGCGACGGTGAAGACCATGTCGCTCGTCATCGAGCTCTGGTACTCGACGCCGCTCACGCTGCACTGAATGGAGAGATCGTTCGGGTTTGGAACGTCCTCGGCCGTCGTCAACCACGGGCCGATGGGCGAAAAGTTCTTGTACGACTTTCCGAGTGAGTATTGGGCCGGCGCGCCTTGCATCTGCAACGTCCGATCCGAGTAATCCTGTCCCACGCAGTAGCCGGCGACCGCCGTCAGCGCGTTCTCGAGGCTGATCTCACGCACCGTCGTGCCAAGGACGACCACGAGTTCGGCCTCGAAGTCCGTCGTCTCACTCGGGATGGGCAGGACGTCATTGGGCCCACAGAGTGACGACGCCCACTTGGTGAAGATCGTCGGCTGTTTTGGCAACGCGAGCTTCATCTCTTCCGCGTGGTGGCGATAGTTGAGAGCCACGGCGAAGATCTGCTGAGGCGTCGTGACGACGGGTCCGAGTCGAGCGTCTCCGTAGAGCTCGTCCGGCGTCGTGGGATCGGTGACCTCGGGACTGGCCGCGTGGAACCACGTCTGGAGATTGTCGAGGTGGCGGATGCACTTGTCAACTGACGTTGAGAAGGCGCCGTTCGATTGCGAAGCGACGTCGATAAGACCTTGGTCCGTGACGATGGTCGCTCGTCCGGCCAGATTGGCAATACGCATTGATACACGGTGCTTTCACTCTGGAGCGGTGCTCGGGGGGTCTGTTCATTTTACGACACCGCGCGAGAGTGATGGTTCTGCTCTCAGTTCCTCTGGACCTCGCAGCGTTCCGCGACCGTCTCGCCCGCCCCGAGAGTCACCCTCGGGAGTGACCCGTCGGTAGAATCGACGTTCAGAGGCCGGGGTGAGACCCGACGTTCGCGCGGTTGGGACCCGCGAAAAACGAAGTGCCAAGAGAGGGTGATCCCAACCATTGGTTGGACACAGTATGGAGAAGAAGGACCCCTTCGTCTTACGCCACCTGGCCGAAGTTCAGCCCGAGTTGTGGTGGTTGGACTCCGACCCCCTTGAACCAGAGTCGCACGCCGCCCTCATCGGTGATCTCGGCGCCGACCTGTGCGTCGTGGGTGCCGGCTACACCGGTCTCTGGACCGCGTTGTTGGCCAAGGAGCGAGACCCCCAGCGCGAGGTCATCGTGCTCGAACAGTACGAGACGGGTGCGGGCGCGTCCGGACGAAACGGCGGCTTCTGCAGCGCCTCGCTCACGCACGGCTTCAACAATGGGATGAACCGCTTCGCGGACGAGATGCCCATCATCGAGCGCCTCGCTCGAGAGAACCTCAACGAGATCGAAGCGACCATCGAGCGCTACCAGATCCAGTGCGACTGGGAGCGGACCGGGGAACTTCGCGTCGCGGTGGCACCCTGGCAGTTCAAGGGCATGGTCGAAGAGGCGCGACTTCGAAACGAGATGGGCGACCACGTCGAAGTACTCGACCGCGAACAGGTGCAGGCTCGGATTCATTCGCCTTCGTATGAGGGGGCCCTCTTCGACGTCGACGGCACGGCCCTCGTCGACCCGGCGCGACTCGTGTGGGGGCTGGAGCGCGCCTGCCTGTCACTCGGCGTCAAGATCTTCGAGAACTCCAAGGTCACGTGGCTCGAGGACGTTGATGACGCGGTGCGCGTCCACGCGCCCTACGGCGCGGTGACGGCGGCCAAGGTCGCGCTCGCGACCAACGTCTTTCCGTCGCTGATCCGTCAAGCTCGCAAGTACGTCGTGCCGGTGTACGACTACACCTTGGTCACGGAACCGCTCACCGACGCGCAGATGGAGAGCATCGGCTGGAAGGGCCGTGAGGGCGTCGCCGATTCGGGCAACCTCTTTCACTACTACCGACTGACGAAGGACAACTCGATCCTGTGGGGCGGCTACGACGCCATCTACAACTTCCGCGCGAAAGCGCGTCGCGACTACGAGTTCAACGCCGAGACGTACGCGAAGCTCGCGAGCCACTTCCTCAAGACCTTCCCGCAACTCGCGGGCGTCAAGTTCACGCACTCGTGGGGTGGCGCGATCGACACCTGCACGAGGTTCTCGCCGTTCTGGGGCACGGCCTACGGCGGCAAGGCGTCGTACGTGATGGGCTTCACCGGGCTCGGCGTCGCGTCGACGCGCTTCGGCGCCTCCGTAATGCTCGACCTCTTGGACGGACACGACACGGAGCGGACTCGCCTGGCGATGGTGCGAAAGAAGCCGATGCCCTTCCCACCCGAGCCACTGCGCTGGATCTTCATTCGCGTCACGCAACTCGCCATCCAGCGCGCGGACAGTCACGGAGGACGCCGCAACCTCTGGTTGAAGCTGCTCGCCTTCTTCAATCTCGGCTTCGACTCCTAGAGGCGACGCCGCGACTACTCGTCGCTGCCGTCGCTCTCCGCCATGAGACCCGATATCGAATTGACGACGGTCGGGTCCATCAACGTCGTGACGTCACCGAGTGGTCGCTTCTCCGCGACGTCTCGCAGCAGTCGTCGCATGATCTTTCCCGAACGGGTCTTCGGTAGTTCGGGGGTCAAGATGATCTGTCGCGGCTTCGCGATAGGGCTGATCACCTTCGCCACGTGCTCGCGCAGTTCGTTGATCACGCTCGCGTGATCCTTCTCGGCGTCATCCGCGGACAGCTTCAAGGTGACGAACGCGACGATGGCCTGGCCGGTGGTCTCGTCACTCGCGCCCACGACCGCAGCTTCAGCAACGGCGGGGTGACCCACCAGCGCGTGCTCGACTTCGGTGGTGGAGAGTCGGTGTCCAGAGATGTTCATGACGTCATCGATTCGTCCGAGCAGCCAGAGGTCTCCGTTCTCGTCACGCTTGGCGCCGTCGCCCGCGAAGTATACGCCGGGAAAGCGCGCCCAGTAGGTCTCCTTGAACCGTTCAGGGTCACCGTAGATGCCGCGGGTCATCGACGGCCACGGCTGCGTGATGACGAGGTAGCCGCCTTCGCCGTTGCCGACCGAGTTGCCGTCGTTGTCGACCACGTCCACTTGAATTCCCGGGAGCGCCTTCATCGCCGCGCCGGGCTTCGTCGCCGTGATGCCCGGCAGCGGTGAGATCATGATGGCGCCCGTCTCGGTCTGCCACCAGGTGTCGACGATCGGACAGCGGTTGCCGCCGATGTGCTCGCGGTACCACATCCACGCCTCGGGGTTGATGGGTTCGCCCACCGTGCCGAGGAGACGAAGGCTCGTGAGGTCGTGACCTTCTGGGTACTGGTGACCCCACTTCATCAGCGTTCGAATCGTCGTGGGCGCCGTGTAGAGGATCGAGACGTGGTTCTCTTCGATGATTTTCCACCAGCGGTCCTTACCGCCCGAGTCGGGCAGCCCCTCGTACATCACCGACGTCACGCCGTTGATGAGCGGTCCGTACACGATGTAGCTGTGTCCCGTGATCCAGCCAATGTCCGCGGCGGTCCAACAGATATCCGTCTCGGGCTTGACGTCGAAGATGTTGTAGTACGTGGTCGCCGCCTGGGTCAGGTAACCGCCAGTCGTGTGGAAGATGCCCTTGGGCTTCGCCGTCGTTCCCGACGTGTACATGATGAGCATCGTGTGTTCGGCGTCGAAGGACTCGTAGGCGTGGGTGTCACTCTGACGTTCGACGATCTCGTGCCACCAGTAGTCACGACCTTCCTTCCACGTGACGTCGCCCCCGGTACGACGCACGACGAGAACGGCTCGGACATCGGGGCAACTCTGCAGCGCTTCGTCGACCGCGGGCTTCAAGGGACTCGGCGCGCCGCGACGAAAGGCTCCGTCGGCCGTGACGACGACGCGACAGTCCGAGTCGAGGATGCGACTCGACAGCGACTCCGAAGAGAAGCCCGCGAAGATCACCGAGTGCACCGCGCCCAGGCGCACGACGGCCAGCATCGTCACGATCGCCTCGGGGATCATGGGCATGTAGATCGCGACGCGGTCGCCTTTCGTCACCCCGAGTTCGCTCAACGCGTTCGCGGCTTGGGCGACCATCTTCTGGAGGTCCGCGTAGGTGATGGTGCGTGCTTCGCCTTCGGCGTCGCCGACCCAGTGGTACGCGACCTTGTCGCCCTTGCCCGCTTCCACGTGGCGGTCGACGCAGTTGTACGACGCGTTGAGCGTCCCGTCGCTGAACCACTTGGCGAACGGCAGGTCCCATTCGAGGGTCTTGGTCGGGTTCTTCGTCCACGCCAATCGATCGGCTTGCTTTCGCCAGTACGCGACCGGATCGGCTTCGGCCTCGGCGTAGATGGACGGCTGCGCGTTGGCCTGCGCCGCGAACTCCTCCGTCGGCGCGAAACTACGCGTCTCTTCGAGCCATGCTTCAAGCTTTGCTTCACTCATAACGTCCCTCACTCATCGAATCGTGAATCGTGGATGTGGTGGTGCACACGCGTGTGCCGTCGATCATCGTCGGCTGAAGTTGAGAGTAGTTCTCACTGCGCCGTAGATGCCAACAGCGCCCGATCCTTTCGGAACGGGCGCTGTCAGCGGTTGGGTCCGGTGGCAAGCCACCAGTGACCTCTACGTTAGCCTCGTGGACCAACCGGCAGTACGACCTTGCCGTGTGTGGAGTTAATAACTCCCGCAGCCGAGGCGTACCAGGCCGCGGCGGCCGTGGCGAGACCCGTCCAGCCTCCGATGTGGATGAGGTTGGTGTGCGGTGTGCCCCAGTTTCCAACGGCGAGGAAGATGAAGGTGATCGACAACAAGACGAAGACCAACAGCACTGCGTTGTTGACCTTGGTGGCCGCCACCGTCATGTACAGCGTGAATATTGCCCAGCCGGTCAAGAAAATGGCCACCGTGTCGGTGCCGCCCCCGGGAATGTGGAACTGGATGAGCCCATAGAAAGAAAGCCAAAACGCGCCGTAGGAGGAAAACGCCAACGCCGCGAACGTGTTCTTACGCACGAACTCCCACATTCCTGCAAGCAACTGCGCGGTTCCGCCGTAGAAGAACGCCAAAGCGAGCGCGGACTCGAGTCCCGCACCTTTCCACAAATTGGCGTTCCAGGTACTAAGGCAGAACGTCGTCATAGCGAACGCCGCAAGTCCAAGTGGACCGGGATCCGCAACTCTCTCATCAGCCATGTAATTCCCCCCAATAAGGATCACTTCAAGCCACCAAGATGGTGACCCGTAGTTGATTTAACACCTCTGAACTCGCGGTTCGCTGGATTACCAGACGTTTTGTGACGCGCTTCACAAGAGTGGGCGTCTTTACCGCTGGGTAAACACAGTGATTACGCCTCGTTTCGAGGCGATCCAGCCAATCACAATTCTTTTGAGGAGTGTGCCCTCGGTCAGTCAATCGCGTCGCGAAACGACCGGACGAACGCTTCGACGTCCGTGGGCGACGCCCCGTCGAGAATGATCTTGACGAGCGCCGATCCCACGATGACCCCGTCGCTGAACGACGCGGCAACCGCCGCTTGTGCCGGCGTCGAGATGCCGATACCCACGTACACGGGCACGTCGGTCACGTCTCGCACCGATCCCGCCACTCGCGCGCCCTCCCCCGTGTCGCTCGCGGCGCCCGTGACGGCCATGCGAGCTGACGCGTAGACGAAGCCTTGCGAGGCCTGGGTGAGCGCTCGAACTCGCGACAGGGGCGTCGACGGCGCGACCAGGAACACCGTCGCGACGTCACACTCGTCGCAGGCGCCACGCCACTCGACGGACTCCTCGAGTGAGAGATCGGGCACGATGGTCCCGCTGACGCCCGCCGTTCGCAGCCGACCCGCCGCGCGACTCAGCCCGTAGTGAAGGAAGATGTTGTAGTAGGTCATGGCGAGGAGAGGAATCTCCGTCTCGATCGACTCGAGTTCCTGGCATATCGATTCGAGGGTGGTGCCACGCTCGAGGGACCGCATCGCTCCCTCTTGGATCACGACCCCGTCGATCATGGGGTCGGAGAAGGGAATGCCGATCTCGATGGCGTCGGCGCCGCCGAGGACGGCGGCCTCCACGTGGCGCGTCCAGTCGGGCGTGGCGCCAGCGACGAGGTACGGCACCAGGGCTTTACGACCGCCGTCGCGCACCTTTCGCAGGGCCACCTCCAGCGATTTCACGACTCACCGCGCAGAATGGAACGAACTTGCGCCACGTCCTTGTCACCACGACCTGAGAGATTCAACAAGACGGTCGAACCCAGCGGCAACAGTCCCCCCGCCTCCTTCGCGATCCACGCCACGGCGTGGGCGGTCTCGAGCGCTGGGATGATGCCCTCACACTCGCTGAGGAGCGACAGCGCGCCGAGCACCTCGTCGTCGCCGATCGCGTAGTACTCGGCTCGCTCGGTGGCGGCGAGGTGCGCGTGTTCGGGGCCGATGCCGGGATAGTCGAGGCCGGCGGAGATCGAATGGGCTTCTTCGATCTGGCCGAACTCGTCTTGAAGCAACAGAGAACGCATTCCGTGCAAGACGCCGGGAGAGCCACTTCGCACGGCAGCACCGCCCGCCGCTTCGACACCGACGAGTCGCGCGCCACTGTCGGCGAATCCTGCGAACACGCCGGCGGCGTTCGATCCTCCCCCGACACACGCGACGACCGCGTCCGGCGCGTCGACGCCGAGTTCTCGAAGTTGCGCGGCGGCTTCGATGCCGATGACGCTCTGGAACTCTCGCACCATCCAGGGAAAGGGATGAGGACCCATCACCGACCCCAGGCAGTAGTGCGTGTCCGCGACGCACGAGACCCACTCGCGCATCGCTTCGTTCACCGCGTCCTTCAGTGTCTTCGATCCCGACGTGACGGGTACGACGGTGGCGCCCAAGAGCTCCATACGAAAGACGTTCAGCTCTTGGCGCCTGGTGTCGACCTCACCCATGAAGACGGTGCACGCAAGACCGAGTCGGGCCGCGGCGGTGGCGGTGGCGACGCCGTGCTGGCCCGCACCCGTCTCCGCGATGACGCGCGGCTTGCCCATACGTTTGGTGAGCATCGTCTGGCCGATGACGTTGTTGATCTTGTGCGAGCCGGTGTGCGCGAGGTCCTCGCGCTTTGCGAAGAGTCGAAGACCGAGGCGCTCGGAGAGGCGCGGCAGTGGCGTCACTGGCGTGGGCCGTCCCGCGAACTGACGTAAGACCGTCTGGTACTCGGCGACGAAGGCGTCGTCACGCCACGCGTCGCGAAAGGCCTCTTCCAATTCGAGACAGGCGGGCATCAGTGCTTCAGGGACGAAACGTCCACCGAAGTCGCCGAAGTGGCCCAGCTCGTCGGGTTCGCCCATGACCTGGTCGCGTTGCGTCACGTGACTCCTAAGCGGGAAAATCCGTCGCGCGCGTTCGCGACGTAGCGCTGAACAAGCGCGGCGTCCTTTTGGCGAGGGGCGCTCTCCACGCCACTCGCGCAGTCCACGCCCCAGGCGTTCGTGGCACAGATGACGTCGGCGACGTTGCTCGGGTTGATCCCGCCAGCAGCAATGACGGGAACGCGAAAGTCTCGCCCGGTGAGCCGATCCCACGAGTGCGCGACGCCCGAACCCGGTCGAGGGCCATCTATGAGCACGGCGTCGACGACCACGTCGTCGAACTCGTCGAATTCGGCCCCTTCGACGTCGAGCGCCTTGATGAGGAGCAGCGATCGCTCGCGAACGTGCGCGACGAGCGTCGAACTCAACGTTCCGTGCACTTGGACGGCGTCGACGTCGAGGTCGTCCAGCGCCGCGAGCACGTCCTCGTCACTCTCGTTTCGAAAGACCGCGCAACGCACGACCTCGCCACCGAGAGCGGACGAGATCTCGCGGGCCTGTTGGAGTGTCACGCGCCGAGGCGATTCGCTGAGGATGACGCCGATGGCGCTGGCCCCCGCCTTCACGGCGACGTCGGCGTCGGCGACGTTCGTCACGCCACAGACCTTCACGAAGCCTCGCTCGATCGATTTAGGCACGAAGGGCGCTCGGCACCAACGCGAAGGCCTTCACCGTGGCGCTGGGATCTGGAGACGTCACGAACGCCTCGCCCACGAGGACGGCGTCGAAACCCGCCTGTGCGGCCCGCTCCACGTCCTCAACCGTCGCGAGCGCGGACTCGCAGACCGTGAGACACTCACGTGGCAGCGCGTCGATGACCAACGAGGCGCGCTCCGGATCGACTTCGAACGTACGCAGGTCACGCTGATTGACGCCAATGATCTTCGCGCCGCACCCGAGGGCCCGCGCTGCCTCTTCGACGTCGTGGACTTCTACGAGCGCGTCGATGCCACAGCTCTCGGCGAGTTCAATGAATGACGTGATCTCCTCGTCACTCAAGGCGGCGACGATGAGCAACACGGCGCCAGCACCAGCGTCCGCGGCGTCGAGGACGTCGTTCTCGCTCACGGTGAAGTCCTTTCGAAGCACGGGCAGTTCGACGGTCTTGTGGACTCGTTGCAAATCCTCGAGCGATCCGTCGAAGTACTCGACGTCGGTGAGGACCGAGACCGCACTCGCGCCCGCGTCGCGGTAGACCTTGGCGAGTTCGGCGACGTCGAGATCGGGGGCCAGAACGCCCTTCGAGGGTGAACGCCGCTTGACTTCAGCGATCACCTTGATGAACGGTGACGAGCCCTTTCGAAGGACGAGGGCGAACGAAGGGCCGTCGTAGCGAATCACGTCGAGGCGCGCGCGCCAGTCGCGATCATCCAGCGCGGCTCGCTGACGATGACTCTGCAAGATTTCGTCGAGGTACGTGGACGCCATCTAGAAATGGTAGTTGTGGCGAAGGGTCCATCGTCCACGACTAGCGTGTCGCTATGTCAGGACACTGTCGCGCACGGTTCGACCAATGAATTCGTTTGCCCTAGAAGTCCTGAACCCACTCGTACGCGGCACGAGTCTTGAGCGTGGCGAAGCGCGCGCCGCCCTCGCCGAGATACTTGAAGGCCGCGTCGACGGCGTCCTCATCGCCAGTTTCCTTACCGCGCTCACCGCGAAGGGAGAGACCGCCGAGGAGATGACCGGTTTCATCGACGCGATGATCGACGCCGCGACGACCTTTTCTATCGGTCCAGACGCGATCGACGTCGTAGGCACGGGCGGCGACCAACTGCACAGCGTCAACGTCTCGACCATGGCCGCCCTCGCGGTCGCGGGCTGCGGGGTGCAGGTCGCGAAGCACGGCAATCGGGCGGCGTCATCCTCGGTCGGCTCGGCGGACGTGCTCGAAGCACTCGGCGTGCGTCTCGACGCGCCCGAGAACGTCGTGCGCGCTTGCGTCGAGGGGGCCGGCATTGGCTTTCTCTTCGCCCCCACGTTCCACCCCGCGCTGGCTCATCTCACGCCCATTCGTCGGGCCCTCGGCTTTCGCACGGTCTTCAACGTGCTTGGACCCATGGCCAACCCCGCGCTCGTCCAACGTTCGCTCATCGGCGTCGCGCAACTGCCCCTCCTCGACAAGATGGCGCGCGTCCTCCAAGCACGACAGGTTCGATCGGCGATCCTCGTTCACGCGGACGACGGACTCGACGAACTCTCACTGGGCTCGCCCTCGACGTTGCACTTTGTCTCTCCAGAAGGTCACGCGATCGAGCGGGTCAACGCGGGCGACGAACTCGGCGTGCGTCACGACGCGACGAGCATTCGTGGCGGCGACACGGCCGAGAACGTCCGCGTCGTGCGCTCGTTTCTCGAAGCCACCCCCGGTCCAGTCTTCGACGTGGTGTGCGCGAACGCCGCGCTCGCCCTCATGGTCGCCGGTCGAGCGACCTCACTCACGCAGGGATTCAGCCTCGCCATGGCGAGCGTTCGCGATGGCCACGCCGCGACGGCGCTCGAGCGGCTCGTGACGTTATCGAACGCCTAGAGCAGTCGCAACTCCGACTTGTACCGACGTCCGTTCTCCACGTAGAGTGCCGCGGACAAGAGGGTGAGCTCGTCGGTCGACGAGTCGGGTCTGACGGTGGCGGGCACGCCGAGCGCCAACGCGTTCGCGGGCACCTCGGTCCTATTACGCACCACGGCGCCCGCGCCAACGGTGGCGCCACTATGTACTTCCGCCTCGTGCAACACGATCGATCCGCTGCCCACGAGCACGCGGTCGTGGATTACGCAACCCTCTAAGTGCGCGAGGTGGCCGACCACGCAGTCATCGCCGATGACGGTCGCGAACTGCGCCGTCGCGTGCACGACCGATCCGTCCTGGATGGACGTTCGCTCGCCCACGATGACCGTGCCGTAGTCGCCGCGCAGCACCGCTCCGGGCCAGATCGACGAATCGGCTCCGACGCGCACGTCGCCGATGACGACGGCGTCGGGATGGATGAAGGCGTCCGGGTGGATGGTGGGCACGCGACTGCCGAGAGCGTAGACGGGCACGATGGACCTCCTAGTGGACTAGCCACGAAATTATCTGATAGATCCGCCACCCGAGGTAGATGACGGACGCGACGATGAAGAGACGCCATCGCCACGGTATTGGTCCGTGCGTCGCTTCGACGATGTCGCCTCCGCACACCGTGCACACGTCGCCCTCTTCTGGACGATCGCAGGTCTCACACCAGTTCGCCACTACTCGACTCGAACACGAACTCGGATCGGGGAGGCGCCGAGTTCGAAGCGCTCGCGCAGACTGCGCTCCACGTAACGCAAGTACGTCGAAGGTAACTTGCCGGCCACGAACAAGGTGAAGGTCGGAGGCTCCGTCGCGCCCTGGACCGCGTAACGGATCTTGCCCGTCGGGGCGGGCTGCTTGATCTGGAGGTCACGGATGGCTCGATTCAACGCACCCGTCGGCACGCGTTTGGCGTAGTCGATGGCCGCGTTCGACAGCGCCGGCAGGAGCCGATGCACGCCCTTGCCCGAGAGCGCCGTCGTCTTCAGTACCGGCGCGTCGCCGAGGAAAGCCAATTTCTCGCCCACGCCCGCGAGCACGGCGTCGCGGTCCTCGGTGGCGACGAGCTCCCATTTGTTGAGTACCACGAGCGCCGGACAGCCCGACGCCGAGATGCGTTCGGCCAGTCGCTGGTCCTGACCCGTCGCGCCGTCCGTGGCGTCGATGACCAGGATCGCGATATCCGCGCGGTCGAGGGCGTCGAGACTGCGCAGGACCGAGTAGGTCTCGAGACCCGCCTCGGTGCGCGCGCGCTTTCTCATGCCCGCGGTGTCGATGAATCGGATGAGACCGGCGCTCGTGTCGACGAGCGTGTCGATGGCGTCGCGCGTGGTGCCGGGCATGTCGTGCACCACGGATCGCTCCTCACCGATCAGTTGATTGAAGAGCGTCGATTTGCCGACGTTGGGCCGTCCCACGATGGCGACGCGAAGCGCGCCGTCGTCTTCCTCGCTCACCTCGGGTTCTTCCGTCGACGCACCCAAGTGGTCGACGATGGTGTCGAGTAAGTCGCCCGCGCCGCGCCCGTGCTGCGCGCTCACCATCACAGGCTCTCCGGCACCGAGGCTGAGGAACTCCCAGCTCGCCGCCTCATGGTGCTGGTCATCCACCTTGTTGACGACCAGGAGAACCGGTCGCCCGCTCTTACGAACCCAGCGCGCGGCCTTCGAATCCTCCTCGACGGGTCCCGTCGCGGCGTCGACGACGAGCAGGACGAGGTCGGCACTGGCGAGCGCGGCCTCAGCCTGTTGCGAGACCTTGTCCTCCAGCGTGTTGCCCGACTCGAGCCAACCCCCGGTGTCGACCACCTCGAAGGCGACACCGCGCCATTCCACGTCGACGGCTTTGCGGTCACGCGTCACGCCACGCTGCTCTTCGACGACGGCGATGCGCTTGCCGGCGAGGCGGTTGACGAGCGAACTCTTGCCTACGTTGGGCCGTCCGACCACGACCACTTGGGGCTTCTTCATGCTTTGCTCAGTCCTCTGGTTCGTACCATCTCGAGTGTGGTGCGCAGGTCGTCACCCGTCGTCGCGACGGTCATGACGGGGCGCGGGAGATCGTCAAGCGAGAGTCCGTCGAGGAATCGCCCTTCGGAGAGACAGACGTCCGGGAGGAGACACACGTGGGACTCGTCCACTTCGGCGAGCGCCACCTGGAGGTCTTGGCCGGTCAAGAGGCCCGCCACCTTGATGTTGCCGCCGAAGTAGCGATTCTTCACCGCTTTCACCTCGACGTCCGCGAAGCCGTGTTCGTCGAAGAGCGAACGCAAGATGGGCGCGGCGTACTCCCCCGTCAACACGGTCACGTCGTCGCCGTAGTGGGTCGGGGTGTCCGTCGTCCTCGGCGCACGGTAACCGAGCGCCGGCGCGCCGTCGACGGACTGGAAGAAGCCTGATCCCAACTTCGCCATCGACGTGCGTTTGGAGAAGCTCTCGCTGAAGGCGGCCACGAGTCCGACACCGTTCTCCGCCTCGTCGAGGCTTTCGAAGCTCTCGGTGCCCGGCGGCTGAAGGCCCGCGACGAGATAGAACTCGTCGCTCGCGAAGACCTTGGCGGTACCGAGCAGTTCGCGCGTGAGACGCTGGAACCGGTCGGCGAGAGCCACCACGTGGCGCGCCTCGTCGGCGTTGTGGGGGCGCATGTCCTTCTCCTCGGAGAACGCGCTCACGCCCACGGGCACGAGCGCCACCGACGCGAGTTCGGGGTAGAGCGAAAGGACGTCGTACAGGGTCCGCTCGAGCTCGTCGCCGTCGTTGACGCCGGGACAGACGACCACTTGGCCGTGCACTACGACGCCCGCGCGCAAGAGCTCGCGCAGCCAGCGCAGGCTCGTCGCCCCGCGGGGATTGCGCAACATCTCGGCTCGCAGCTCGGGATTCGTCGTGTGGATCGAGACGTAGAGCGGTGAAAGGCCCTCTTCGATCACTCGCTCGAGGTCGAACTCGGTGAATCTCGTGAGGGTGGTGAAGTTGCCGTAGAGAAAGGAGAGGCGAAAATCGTCGTCTTTCACGTACAGGGAGCGCCGCATGCCCTTGGGCAACTGGTAGATGAAACAGAACGTGCAGTGATTGTCGCAGGTGCGAATCCGGTCGAACACCGCTGAATCGATGCTCAATCCGAGTGGCTGACCCTCGTCTTTCGTGATGGTGACCTTTCGCGCGAGCGACTCCCCGTCACGCTTGACGACGAGGGTGACGACGTGGCCGTCAATGAGCTGTTGGTACTCAATGATGTCGGTGGGCTCTCGGCCGTTGACGCTGACGAGCTCGTCACCGACGCTGAGATCGACGCTCGAAGCCGGGGAATCCGGTGAGATGGAGGAAATTCGGGCACCAGACACCTCTCTAGCCTAGGCACTGGGGAAAATCTTGCATTACTAGGCTGGAAGACGTGAAAGTCGACAAGGTCGTGCTCGCGTCCCCTCGGGGATTCTGCGCTGGGGTCGAGAAGGCCATCAAGGCGCTCGACTGGATGACGCGGGTCTTCGAGCCCCCCGTCTTTTGTTACCACGAGATCGTGCACAATCAGTTCGTCGTCGAGTACTTCCAATCGCTCGGCGTCATCTTCATCGACGACGTCACGGTCGTGCCGCCGGGCGCGCCCGTCATGTTGAGCGCTCACGGCTCGCCCCCTTCGGTCATCGAAGCGGCTCGCCAGACTGGTGGCACCGTCATCGACGCGGTCTGTCCGCTCGTGACGAAGGTCCACCACGAGCTCAAGGTCCGCGCGAACAAGGGTTACACCGTGCTCTACGTCGGACACGAGGGTCACGAGGAAGCCGTGGGCACGATGGCCGTCGCGCCCGACGCGGTGCACTTGATCCAAGCGCGCGACGACATCGACGCCTTGATCGGCCACCCTGGACCGATGGCGCTGCTCAGTCAGACCACCCTCAGTCTCGACGAGTGGCAGGACCTCCGCGAGTACGCCGAGGAGGTCTTTCCCGACATCTGGATGCCGAGCCGGGGCGATCTCTGTTTCGCGACGACCAACCGGCAAGCGGCACTACGTGAAGTCGCTTCCGACGTCGACGTCGTCATCGTCATTGGTTCAGCGAACTCATCGAACACGGTGGCCCTCACCAAAGTCGCCGAGGCTGCGGGCTGTCCGCGCGTCCTTCGCGTGAACGGGACGCGCGAGCTACCAAAGGATCTGAAGGGCACCATCGCGGTGACGGCCGGCGCGTCCGCCCCCGAGTCGCTCGTCAATGAAGTCCTGCGGTATTTGAACCCTAAAAATGGGGTCACCATCCATTCGGTGACCGTCGAAGACGAGTACTTCCCACCACCGCCGGAGCTTCGCGAGATGCTGAAGGCGATAACGGGCCTCGTCGACGTCGTGCTCCAGGCCCCCGAGGCGTCACGTTTCGACAGTCAGGCCGATCGTGAGTTCACCGCGGCCGAGGTGCTCTCGTCCGTCAGTCGCTAGTCGCTCAAAAGCGGCCCAGGTAGTATTTCTGGGTGACCTCGTTTCCCAGCATGGACGTCTCCACCCATGAGCAGTGGATGGAGATTGTGGAAAAGACCATAGACGCACAGCCCCGAGTGGCGCGCCAGGTTCTCGCCATGGTCAAGGGGCTGAGCGACATCACCGACGGCTTCTCCATCGATCAGATGCAGCACGCGCTGCAGACCGCCACGAGGGCTGAACGCGACGGCGCGGACGAAGAGGTCATCGTGGCGTCACTGCTGCACGACGTGGGAAAGCTCATTTCCGTTCCCAACCACCCCAAGATCGCCGCCGAGATCCTCAAGCCCTACGTACGCCACGAGGTGTACTGCATGGTCTCGTTCCACCAAGACTTCCAGGGCCGCTACTACTACGAACATTTGGGCATGGATCCGAACCTGCGCGAGCAGCACCGTGGCCAGCCCTGGTACGACTTGGCTGAGAAGTTCGCCGATCACTGGGACCAAAAGGCCTTCGACCCCACGTTCGACGCGGAGTCTCTCGAGCACTTTGAGCCCATGGTGGTCAACGTGTTCGCGCAAGCAAAGTCCATCTAAGGAGTAGTGATGTCGTCCGACGATCTAGAGAAGCGACGCTTGGCGCGGCTTCGCACGTTCGCCATTTCCCAGGCCATGGACCGGTTCAACACCGACTACCCCGGCTACAAGCCCGAGGACACCGTCGCGTCGATCTGCGCCTACGAGGAAGAGGGCAACATCGGTGACGTGTTGGCGAAGATGCCCGACACCATCGAGGGTGACGCCTACACGACCCTCGTCGTCGTCGACGGCGGCGAGGACCGCACCGCCGAGATCGCGCGGTCGTATCCCGGCGTCAAGGTCATCCAGTTTCCCGTCAATCTCGGTCACGGCGTCGCACTCCAGGTGACGTACCGGTACTGCATCGAGAACAACGTGAAGTACGTCGTGACCCTCGACGCGGACGGCCAGAACGACCCCTCCGAGATCCCGCTCATTCTCGCCCCACTGCGCAACGACGAGGCGGACTTCGTCGTCGCGAGTCGCGTGCTCGGTGAGGACAAGACCTCAGACGTCGTTCGAAAGAGTGGCGTGCGGTTCTTCTCCTTCGTCATGAACCACATGACGGGCGCCAACCTGACCGACACGTCGACGGGGTATCGGGCGCTGCGCGTCACGATGCTCGCCGACGTCATCGAGCGCCTTACGCAAGAGCAGTATCAAACGGCGGAACTGCTCATCACCTGCCTGAAGCGCGGTTGGCGCGCGAGTGAGGTGCCGACGGTTTGGTACCCGCGCGCGTCGGGCACGACCAAGAAGGGCAAGAACTGGCTCTTCGGCTTTCGCTACGCCCGCGTGGTCTTCGGCACGTGGTGGCGTGAGCGCTAGTCAGCCCAGCTGTCTGCGACTCTCCGCGTAGACCTCTTCGAGGGCTTGGCGCAGTTCCTCCGTCTTCGCCGCGATCTGCGAACGAGAGACGCGTCCTTCGCTCGTGGGTGGCGTGATCGGCTGTCCGACGACGATGTGGATCCTCGCGAATCGCGGCAACTTAGCCCCGACGGGCATCGCTCGCTCACTTCCCCCCACCCCGACGGGCACCACCATTGCGCCGGTGCGCGCCGCGATGAACATCGCCCCGTCGTGCAGCGGTTCGACGGCAAATCCTTCTTTGCGCGTGCCTTCTGGAAAGAGCACGAGCGCCTGACCGCGACGGAGCACTTCTTCACTCAGTCGAAGGGACTCACGGTCAGCGGTGTCGCGCGTCACCGGGAACGCGCCGAGGCGCGCGAGCAACCATCCCATCACGGGGACGCGAAAGATGCCGTCCTTCGCCATGAAGAAGACCTTGCGCGGTGAGATGAACAGACTGGTGGCGAAGTCCACGTTGGAGCGATGTATCGGCGCGATGAGCACCGGACCGCTCAAGGGGATGTTCTCCGCTCCCACGACGGTGGGACGGAAGAACAGTTTCGCGAGACCCCAGATGATGCCCGCGCAGACGCGGTACGTGAAGGTCTTTCTCGGGTCTAGGACAAGGTCTTGAGTTTCAGGCACTGAATGATCTCCTCGACGACGTCGTCCACATCTCGTCCCGTCGTGTCTAGCACGAGCGCGTCATGGGCTTGGCGAAGGGGCGACGCCTCTCGGGTCGAGTCCGCGTCGTCGCGTCGTGAGACCGAAGCTTCGCCCTCGTCACCTCGCCGACGCGCGCGCTCTTCGAGTGACGCGGTGAGATAGACCTTGATCGTGGCCTCGGGAAAGACGACGGTCGTGATGTCGCGGCCCTCGACGACCGTCCCGAGGGGCTGCGCGGCGGCGAAGTCGCGCTGACGGCCAACCATCTGAGCGCGAACCAGTGCGTTCGCGGCGACGACGGACACGGCGACGTTGACCGCGTCGGATCGTATGTCGTCTTCGACGTCGCGGCCGTTCACGGTGACGCGCGGCAGCGTCGTGAGTCGAACGTCTCGCGCTAACGCCGCCATGGCGGCGGCGTCGTGCACGTCGACGCCGCGATCGAGTGCCTCGAGCGTCAGCGCGCGGTACATGGCGCCGGTGTCGAGAAACGACCAGCCAAGACCCGCCGCGAGCGCTCGCGCGACGCTGGACTTACCCGAACCGGCCGGGCCGTCGATCGCGATGACCCAGTTGCTCATTGGAGCAATGTTAGGTCGCGAAAAAAGTTGGGGTAGCTCGACGACACCGTCGACGCGCCCTCAATGGTGCAACCTCGCCCCGCGCAACCCGCGACCGCGCTCGCCATCACCATTCGATGGTCCAGCGACGAAGCGAAGGTGAAGTCGCTGAAGGCTGAGGCGCTCTCGAGACCCTCGATGAAGAAGTCGTCACCCTCTGACCAGACACGACAACCCACGCTTTGCGCGAGCGAGAGCGACGCCGCGAATCGGTCCGACTCCTTGTGTCGCAGTTCGCCCATTTCCCGGAACGCGCTCACGCCCCTCGCGGCGGCGGCCGCGACGGCGAGTACGGGCACTTCATCGACGGAGGGAATCTCGTGCGCGTGCACCTCGGTCGCCTCGAGGGTGGAACTTCGCGTGTGCAGTGCCGTGACGGCGCCGTGTTCGACCAGTCGCACGTCCGCGCCCATTCGCTGGAGCACGCCCACGAAGCCAACTCGCTCGGGCGACGCGTCGACGCTCAGCACCTCGAGCGTGGCGTCTCGATGTATCGCGCCGAGCACCGCGAAGAACGCCGCCTGTGACGGGTCGCCGGGGACGAACCAGTCGTGTCGACGCGGCCTTCCCGGACGCAGGGTTATCGCGCGGCCCTCCCCCTGGTCGCTCCACGTGAGTGTGACACCAGCGGCGAGCAGCATGTCCTCCGTCGTCGTACGAGTGCGAACGTCTTCGCTGACCAACGTGTCGCCGTCGCCGGCGAGACCGGCGAACAATATCGCTGACTTCACTTGCGCGCTCGCGACGGGCACGTGGTACTGCACGGCGTGCAGCGTCGTCGGGCTCTCCACCGTCAAGGGCGGCGTGACCGTCGGGCCGTGACCGCGTACGACGGCGCCCATGAGCCCGAGCGGCGTCGCGACGCGGTCCATCGGTCGCTTCGAGAGCGACGCGTCGCCCACGAGTTGGTGGACACCCGAAATCGTGGCGACGACGCCGCTCATGAGCCGCATCGAAGTGCCCGAGTTCTCGCAGTCGAGCGCCAGGGCGCTGGGGCGGAGACCCTCGTCGGGACCGATGATGAGCACCCGGCCCTCTTCGTCCGTGCGCGTCGCCCCAAGTCGTTGAACCATCACGGCGGTGGCGGCCACGTCGTCACCGGGAGAGAGTCCGGTGATGGAGCTCTGGCCCTTCGCCAACGCGCTGATTATGAGCGCTCGATGCGACGCGCTCTTGTCCCCGGGCACGCGAAGTGAACCTCGAAGGTGGCGCGCGGGTTCGACTCGTTCTACGTCACTCATTCGTGGCCGACCTGAAAGCCCATCTCCAAGAGGGTCGCGCTGAACGTCTCGGCTTGGCGCGCGTCGATGGCGAGGAGCAGTGTGCCGCCGGATCCTTCGATGCCGTGCGCGATCTCGATGTCGTAGATGTTGACGAGCATCTCCGACGCGGCCATGGTCACGGCGGCGAGCACACCCGGTTGGTCACTCACGCCGACGCGAAGGTAGGCCAGATTCTCCGAGTTGAGGGCACGCCCGGGAAGTTGGCGTCGCGCCGACGCCGCGCTTCGAAGATCGCTGGCCACGGCTTCGTGGTCGTCACTGTTGAGCGCCGTACGAAGTGCGGCGAGCCGTGACTCCAGCGCCTCGAGCGACTGACTGATCGCCGCGCGATTCTCGAACAGGACGTCGGGCCAGATGGCGGGGTCGCCCGCCGCGACGCGCGTCATGTCGCGAAAACCTCCGGCGGCCAGTTGCAGGAGAACCGTGTCTTCTTCGGCGGCGCGACTCGCCTCGTTCATGAGGGCCCCCGCCAACAGGTGCGGCACGTGGCTGGCGACCGCCACGAGGCGGTCGTGATCGTCGGCGTCGACGGCGACGACGTTGGCGCCGAGTTCTCGAAGGACACCGTGCAACGTGCCGTAGGTGGCGGGCTGGGTGTCGACGGTCGGCGTGAGGACCCACGTGCAACCTTGGAAGAGGTCGGCGCGAGCGCCCGCGAGGCCCCGCAGCTCCGAACCCGCCATCGGATGACCGGCGAGGAATCGTGGATCGTGGACGTTACTCACGATGGATCCCTTCACGCCCGCAACGTCCGTCACGATCAGCGACGCGTTGGACGAATCTCGAAGCACCGCGTTCGCCGTCTCGGCGACGACGCTGGCCGGCGTCGCCACCACGATCAGTGTCACGTCGTCGCTGCGCGTCGTCGAGCTGATGACGCCGGAACTCAGGGCGGCGTCGACGATGGCTCGGTCGAGGTCGGTACCCGTGACGCCCCAACCGGATTCGGCGAGCGCGAGCGCGACCGACGAACCGATCAGACCGAGACCGATCACGTGGGCGTGACGACTAGTCGGGGAGATCATCACGAAGTGAAGAAGTGTTGCGAAGGTAGACGTGGCGAAGTTCGCTGCGTGCTCGCTCGGTGTAGGCGTGAAGCAGCACGCGCACGGTCAGCGGCATCGCTCCGGGAACGTCGATCTCACTCGCGCACAGCAGCGGCACGTCACCGAAGCCGATACCGCGTGCCGCGGCCGCGGGAAAGGACGCGGTCAGGTCCGGCGTCGTGGTGAAGAGCACGCTGATCACGTCGTCGTGGCGAAGACCGTTGCGCTCCATCATGGCGAGCAACAGCTCTTGCGTGACTTCGACGATCTCGTCGGCACTGTTCGCCGTGCACGACGACGCGCCTCGAAGTGCTCGTACTAGTGCGGAACTCATGAAGGCATCGTAGAGGCCAACTCCTCGGTCATCCCAACCGCTTCCATCAGTCGACGTACTTCATTGAGCGAAAGTTGACGATACGAACCCGGCGACAACGTCGCGTCCTGCAGCGGTCCGATACGAGTTCGCACCAGTCGCGTGACCTCGTGGCCGACGGCCGCGCACATTCGACGGACCTGTCGATTTCGTCCTTCGTGGATGACGATCCGTATCAGACCTTCACTGACGCGCGAGACCTGCGCGACGGCCGTCACGCCGTCGTCGAGCTCCACGCCTTCGCGCAGTCGACGAAGGGCCCCCGGCGAGGGATCACCTTCGACGCGCGCGAGATACTCCTTCGCGATGCCCGAGCTCGGATGGGTCAACAGGTGGGCCAGACGGCCGTCGTTGGTGAGGATCAAGAGACCTTCGGTGTTCATGTCGAGTCGCCCCACCGGAAATATTCGCACCGGTGACTCGACCAGGTCCAAGACGGTGGTGCGACCTTGGGGATCCGAGGCGGTGGTGACGACACCGTCGGGCTTGTTCAAGAGGAAGTAGACCTTGCTCTGCGAGGTCGGGGCGAGCTTTCCGTCGACGCAGATCAGCTGCACTTCGGGATTGACGCGATTACCCAGTTCGGCCACGCGCCCGTCGATCGTGACGCGGCGCTCGGTGATCAAGATCTCACACGCGCGGCGTGACCCGTAGCCAGCGCGCGCGAGGGTCTTCTGTAGGCGCTCCCCCTCGTCCAACTACGGCACCTCGTTGACGTCGAACTCGTTGGCCATCTCGTCGGCGAGCGCGATCGCGGTCTCGACGGGAGGCATGAACTCTTCGATGGGCGGCAGGTCGTTCAGCGTCGCCAGTCCCATCCGGTCGAGGAAGGTCTCGGTGGTGCCGTAGAGGATCGGTTGACCCGGGCCGGGCGCGCGACCCTGCTCTTCGATGTACCCACGCTGTTCGAGGAGCCGCACCACGCCGTCCACGTTCACGCCTCGTAGCGCCGTGATCTGGGCTCGCGAGACCGGTTGACGATAGGCGATGATCGCCAGAGACTCGAGAGCGGCCGAGCTCAGACGGTACGAGACGTCACGGTTGGCGAACTTGGTGACCCACGGCGCGACGTCGGGCGCCGACTGCATGACCCAACCGCTCGCCAGTTCGACGACTTGAAAGCCCCGTCGCTGTTCGATGAACTCACTACGAAGCGCCCGAAGGGCCTCGACGACCGCCTGCGCGTCGACGTCGACGACGTCGGCGAGCTCCTCAGCGGAGATAGGTTCCAACGCCACCGTCAACATGGCTTCGAGCTTCTGGTCGAGCGATAGCTCATCCCTCATAGCGGTCAACTCCTCCTATGTCGAGTCCCCGGGTCGAATCGACCCATTCGATCTGCACGTCACCGAACGTGACGCCCTGGCCGAGTTCGACGTGACCCAACTTGCACAGTTCGAGCAGGGCGAGGAAGTGCACGATGATCTCGATGCGCGTCGTGAGGCCCTCGATGAGCTGGCGAAAAGAGAGTCGGCCCCTGGTGGGCAGCGACTGGGCCAGCGTCGCGACCGTTTCGGCAACGGTGACGGCGTCGACGGTGACGTGATGGAGACGAACGACCGGTACTGGTTTCTCTTCGATCCCGTGCAGGTACGCGAGCGCCAGCTGCGCCGTCGTCACGCCCGCGAGCAGATCCGGCGGCTGGACCTCGAAGCCGTCGTCGACGCCTCGCAGGCGCGGATAGGCCCGTCCCGCTCGTTCGAAGAGTGAGACGAAGGCGTCGGCGAGGGCCGCGTAGGTGCGAAGTTCCAGCAGTCGAGCGAGCAAGACGTCGCGCTCTTCCCAGCCGACGAACTCTTCGTCGAGCTCACCGCTGTCGCGTCCCGGAAGGAGTCGCTGGCTCTTCATCTCGAGCAGCACAGCGGCGATCAAGAGGAACTCCGAGAGTTCGTCCATTGAGAGCTCCGCCGACTCATCTCGCAGCACGGCCACGAACGCGTCCACGAGCGGAGCGAGCGGTACGTCGAGGATGTCGACGTCGTGCGTGGAGATCAGCTGCAGCAGTAGTTCTACGGGGCCGCTGAAGGACGGCGTCGTCACGACGAAGGTCACTCGCCAACCCTACTTCGTGACCTCGCGAGAGCCTCTCACGTACGATTGTGCGATGAGGATACTTTCCGGAATACAACCTTCGGGTTTGATGCACCTCGGCAACTACCTCGGCGCCATCCGCCAGTGGGTCGACGCGCAGAGTTCGGACGCCTACTACTGCGTCGTCGACCTGCACGCGCTGACCCTGCAGATCTCGCCCGAGGCGCTTCGTGCACAGACGACCGACGCCCTCGCCACGTTGCTCGCGTCGGGCCTCGACCCGGAGGTCTGCACCCTCTTCATACAGAGCCAAGTCCCCTATCACGCGCAGTTGAACTGGCTCTTGGAGTGCGTGACGACCTACGGTGAGCTCTCTCGGATGACGGCCTTCAAGGAGAAGTCCCAGCGCCAGGAGGGGTATCGCGTCGGGCTCTTGACCTACCCCGTACTGATGGCCGGTGACATCTTGCTGTACGACACGCAAGAAGTACCCGTCGGCGACGACCAGCGCCAACACTTGGAACTCGCTCGAACGATCGCCGAGCGCTTCAACAACCGCTTCGGCGAGACGTTCCACGTCCCCGTGGGTACGCAGCCGAAAGTCGCCGCGCGCGTGATGGACCTCCAAGAGCCCACCCGCAAGATGAGTAAGTCCGTCTCCAGCCCGCTCGGCAACCTCCTCATGTTCGACTCGCCCGACGACATCCGCAAGAAGATCTCGAAGGCGGTCACGGACACCGACGGCGAGGTGCGATTCGACTGGGAGCACAAGCCGGGTCTCTCGAACCTCCTCGAGATCTACTCGAGCCTCAGCGCGGAGACCCCCGAAGAGGTGGCCAGTCGCTACACGAGGTACGGCGAGCTCAAGACCGATCTCTCCGAGCTCGTCGTCACCACGTTCGCTCCATTGAAAGAACGCTACGACGAGCTGCTGCGTGACCCCGCTGCTCTCTACAAGATCGCCGCGAAGGGCGCGGAGAAGGCGTCCGACGTCGCGGGCGTCGTTTATCGACGCGCGGCCACGGCCATGGGGCTCAGCGTATAAGTAGGTTGACCCACCAGTTTTCGAGGTCCGGCAGAAGATTCGTTCCGATGTGCAGAAACGAGTAGTCGAGAAACAAGAAGATGAAGAAGAACGGCAGCGCGCGCTGGCGAAAGTGGTAGTAGCGCGGTAGGTGGCGCATCGGGATGAATCGCTCGATCACCGCTGATCCGTCGAGCGGCGGGATTGGGAGCAGGTTGAAGACCGCGAGGACGAGATTCACGAGTCCGAACGCGATGCCAAAGAGGAGCGCGTTCGAGTTCTGGGTATGGACGACACGGATCTCGAACTCGCAGTACGCGAAACCAATGGCCGAGAGCACGATGTTGACGGCCGGGCCGGCAAGGGCCATCCAGAGAACCTGCTTTCGCGGGTTGCGCATCCGCCCGGGGTTCACCGGGACGGGCTTCGCGTAGCCGAACGCCGGCAGGTGAGAGAAGACCAGCAGGGCCGGCATGATGACGGTCCCGAAGGGGTCGACGTGACGGAGGGGATTCAGCGTCAGGCGATGCTGTTCCTTCGCCGTCGGATCTCCGAACAGGTTCGCCACGTAGCCGTGCGCCACCTCGTGCAACACGACCGAGGGAACGAGACTGATGAAGTAGAACCAATAGAACATCGAGATCTACCTCTTAATCGTGGGCCCGTGGATGAGCGTTTTCGTACTCGCGCTGGAGCGTGGTGATCGATACCGCGGTGTAGAGCTGCGTGGTGGCGATCGAGGCGTGACCCAGCAGCTCTTGCACCACTCTAATGTCCGCGCCGTGCGCCAGCATGTGCGTGGCGCAACTGTGTCGAAAGACGTGCGCACTGATTCGTGCTCGCTCGATGCCCACCGCGAGCGCCCGCTTGTGGATGACGACGTCGACGCCCTGGCGTGTCAACGGTCCGCCACGCGTGTTCAAGAAGACGTGGGCACCCTTCTTCGTCGCGAGCAACGTCCCGCGCCCGCCCGGACCTAAGTACTCGACGAGCGCCTGGTTCAGCGCTGCGCCCATGGGCACGAGCCGCTGTTTCGAGCCTTTGCCCATCAAGAGGACGAGCTCCTCGTCGAAGTCCAAGTCGCCGAGCGAGAGTCCAACCACTTCACTCACACGAGCTCCGGTCCCGTACAAGAGTTCGAGGAGGGCACGGTCGCGTAGGTCGACCGCCGTCGTCGAAGGAACCGAGTCCAAGAGCGCGACGATCTCCACTTCGGCCAACGGCTTTGGTAAGGTCCGTCCGCGACGGCCGCCCTTCAGGCGCGCACCGGGGTCGACCTCGAGGCGACCTTCGTCGAGCAGGTAGGCGAAGTAGCCGCGCGCTGAGGCGACGGCCCGCGCGACCGTACTCGCCGCGTGCTTCGTGGCGCGAAGTTCGTTGAAGTAGCGCTCGAGGTCGTCTTCACGCAGTTCGTCGAGCGACGTGCCCCTCGCGGCCATCCACGAGCCGAGGGCGCGAAGGTCGCGGCGGTACGATTCGATCGTCGCGCGGCTGCGTCCCTTCTCGATGATCAGCCACTTCAAGTACTCCTCGAGGAAGTCCTCAAAACTCGTCAAAGAATGTCCCGAAGACTCGATGCAGCGCGATCGCCGTCGTTGAGTCGACCGCAGGTGTGCCCCGCAGTGTCCGACGTACTTCCTCGGGCGACAGCCAAAGGATCGTCGAACTGCGCTCCTCCGGTCCGGCCGGGTCGCGTTCGCGCTCGGTGAGCTGACGTGCTTCGTAGACGGTCATCACCTGATTCGTCCAACCCGGTGAGTTCATGAACCGGCCGAGCAACGTCCAGTCGGCGGCTTCGTAGCCCAGCTCTTCGAGAAGTTCACGTTTCGCGGTTGCGAGCGGTGACTCGCCTTCCACGTCGCGGGTGCCAGCGGGGATCTCCAAGAGCAGCTCGTCGAACGTCGCACGGTACTGGCGGATAAAGCCGATTTGGCCGAGTTCGTTGACGGCGAGCACGGCGACGGCGCCGTGATGAACCGCGACGTCGCGTTCGAAGGTGGTCTCGCCGTGGCGAATGGTGCGCCGTTCCACGTCAAAGACGTGAGAGTGAAACACCTCCTCGGCTCCTTCGACTCGGAAGGAGTCGCTCACAAGGTCGCGTCGACCGTCGAAGGATCGATGATGTGTGGCTCGCGACCCTCTTTACGAAGCGCCGCGGCCTTGATGAGTCCAAGGAACAGTGGGTGGGGACGATCGGGACGCGACTTGAATTCGGGGTGGGCCTGGGTACCGACGAAGAACGCGTGACCGGGCAACTCCACGAACTCCACGAGCCTCCCGTCGGGCGAATTACCCGAGCATCGCATGCCCGCCGCCTCGAACTGCTCGCGGTAGCGGGCGTTGAACTCGTAGCGATGGCGGTGGCGCTCGGACACGACCGTCGTTCCGTAGAGCTCGGCCACCTGTGAACCTTCGTCGAGCATCGCGGGCCACGCGCCGAGGCGCATAGTGCCGCCGAGATCCGTGACGTCCATCTGTTCGGCGAGCAACGAGATCACGGGCGCCGAGGAGCTATGGGTGAACTCCGTTGACTGCGCGTCACCGAGGCCCAGTACGTGACGAGCGAACTCGATCACTTGGATCTGCATTCCCAGACAGATCCCGAGGTACGGGATATCGTGCTCGCGAGCGATGCGCGCCGTCGCGATCATGCCCTCGATGCCACGTTCCCCGAACCCACCAGGGACGATGATGCCGTCGAGCTGTCCCAGTCGGTCCGCGTCGATCTCGGAGGGGACGCGTTCGGCCTCGAGCCACTCGATGGTCGTCTTCGCACCGATCCCAAAACCCGCGTGACGTATGGACTCGCCGACACTCAAGTAGGCGTCGGGCATGGTCACGTATTTGCCAATGATCCCGATCCGCAGTGTCCTCGTGGTGTTGTGGACTCGGCGAACCACCTTCTCCCAGGGGGCGAGGTCAATCGGGTGCTCGTCAAGGTCGATTCGCAACGTGTTACAGATAATCGTGTCGAGTCCCTCGTGGTGCAGCGTGATGGGGATGTCGTAGATGCTCTCCTCATCGACCGCGGAGATGACCGCGTTCACGGGCACGTCGCAGAGCAATGAGATCTTTCGCTTCAGACTGTCCGATATCGGTTGGTCGCTCCGGCACACGATGACGTCCGGTTGAATACCGCGCGAACGTAACTCCGTCACGGAGTGCTGTGTTGGCTTGGTCTTCTGCTCGCCCGACGGCGCGAGGTACGGCACCAGCGTGAGATGCACGTAACAGACGTTGTCACGACCAGCGTCACGACGGAACTGGCGAATCGACTCTATGAAGGGCACGATCTCAATGTCACCCACGGTGCCGCCGATCTCCACGATGACGACGTCAGCGCCCAAGGTGCCCTGGCGACGGATCCTCTCCTTGATCTCGTCCGTCACGTGCGGAATCACCTGGACCGTCTTGCCGAGGTAGTCGCCTCGTCGTTCCTTGGCGATGACGTTCGAATAGATCGAACCCGTCGTCGTATTGGAGATCTTCGAAAGAGACTCGTCGATGAAGCGCTCGTAGTGACCGAGGTCGAGGTCGGTCTCGCCACCGTCGTCAGTGACGAAGACCTCTCCGTGCTCGCCGGGGTTCATGGTGCCGGGATCCACGTTCAAGTAGGGGTCGAGTTTGCACATCGTGACTTTAAGGCCACGGGATTTGAGAAGTCGACCGAGAGAGGAGGCCGTCAGACCTTTGCCGAGTGAACTCGACACTCCGCCCGTTACAAAGACGTACTTTGTCATTGCAAAACTACGCTTCTCACGGAACAACATCCTAGCGAGAGAAATCAGCTTCGGCGCGAACTTCGACGGAGTTTTCGAGTAATTGTTTTGCGAGTGCACGTGATTCTGAAGTCACGTCGTCACCGGCGAGCATTCGGGCGATCTCTCGAACGCGTTCGTCGCCCGTGAGCGCGCGCACTAACGTGCTTGTGACACCTTGGTCAATCATCTTCTCGATCACGAAGTGATGATCGGCCCTCGCGGCCACGGAGGCCAAATGCGTGATGGCGAGAACCTGCTGTCCACGACCAACTTCACGAAGGCACTCCCCGATCTGCTGCGCCACTTGACCACCCAGCCCCGCGTCAACCTCATCGAAGACCGCCACCACGTTCGAACTTGCCGTCTCGAGAGAGATCGCGAGCAGGACACGACTCAACTCGCCACCACTGGCGAGCGTCGCGAGTGGCCCCTCAGGCTGGCCAGGATTCGCCGTGAAAAGGATCTGCGCGTCCGAACCGTCGACTCCGTCGACGACGAATCGCAGCGTGGAGTGCGCGAGCGCGACGCGGGACAACTGTGCGCGAACGGCGTCGGTGAGACGGGCGGCGGCGCGCACTCGTTCCTCGCGGACGCGGCCGGCCTGCAGCGCTTCGCCCTCCTCCAAGGCGCGTATCTCCTCGTCAAGGCCTTCGAGTCGGTCCGTCTCCGCGCTGAGCCGTTCATACTGCGCGTGGAACTCCGCTCGAAGTAGGAGCGCGGCCTCAAGCGACCCACCGTACTTTCGCGCGATCTGTTGGAGGACGTTGGCCCTCGCGTCGAGATCGTCAAGCACTTGTTGATCGAACGCGTCCGTGTCAGCGAGCGCCGCAAGTTCATGAAGCGCTTCACGCGCCTGGATCAGTGAACTTTGAAGCGCGTCGCGCACCGTCACGAAAGCCTCGCCGTCGGGAAGACGGCTCAGTGCCCGCGCGAACTGGTTCAAGACAGCCTCGTCACTCTCCGCGTCAAACAGTTCGAGAACCTGGGACAGCGCCTCTTGACCTTCACGGAGGGTCGTCAGACGCGTGAGCTCTGCCAGTGTGTCGTTGAGTTCCGTGGTCGAGCGAATCGCGGCGGCGTCCAACTCACGAATTTGAAACGCGAGAAACTCAATCTCTCGTGAGCGCGCTGCCTTGTCGCCGCCGAAGTCGTTTCGTAGGTGGCGAGCATCACTGAGTTGGCGACGCAGTGCGTCCAGTTCGCTCGTATCGACGTGACCACTTTCATCGATCAAGCGGACCGTCTCAGCGCGACTGCGTAGCGCCAACGAATCGTGCTGTCCGTGGATGACAATCAATTCTTCGGCGAGGGTGCGTAGCGCCTCAACACTCGAAGGCGCACCGTTGAGCGAACTTCGAAGGCGCCCTGAACTGGTGGCTTCTCTTGAAAACGCCCACTCTTGGCCATCGTCACGAATGAAGACGGCCACCGCGCGCGTGTCGGACGTCAGCGCGTAGCGTGACGCACCGGCGTCGTTGCCCAGCGAGAGACCGAGGGCGCCCAGCAAGAGCGTCTTGCCGGCTCCTGTCTCACCGGTCAACACGTTGAATCCGGGTCCGAACTCCAAGTGGGCGTCATCGATGACCCCGAGTCCGTGGGCGTAGAGCTCGACGAGTTGCGCCTTAGGCATGACCTTCTCGAAGGCCCCGGCGTAGGCGTGTGGCGAGATCGAAGCTTCGCGTGGCGACGACGCGCACGGGAGTCGGACTCTGGCGGACGTCAACGTAGTCGTCCAACTCCAACGAGCCGATCGTGGTTCCGTCAGCGACGAGCATGGCGGGTTTATCCACGACGACCAGTCTGATCACCTTGTCATCGGGCACCACGATGGAGCGGTCGATCGTGAAGTGTGGCGCGATCGGCGTGAGGATCATGATCGAGAGCGACGCGTCCACGACCGGTCCCCCGGCGGAGAAGTTGTACCCCGTGCTGCCCGTCGGAGTCGCGACCATGACGCCGTCAGCTGAGTAGGTGAGGTACTCCTCGTCGTCAACGAAGGTCCTCACTTTGACCATGTGACCCGCGCTCGAACGCTCGACCAACACCTCGTTGAGGGCGAACTCTTCGAGGCCCGTTCCGGACCGAGTGATCTTCAGCGCGAGGCGTTCTGAGACCGAGTCACTCCCGAGTGCCACCTTCACGCTCTCCGTCACGTCGTTCGAAGGAACGTTCAACAAGAAGCCGAGGTGTCCGAGATTCACGGCCACGATGCGAGCGCCCGCGTCGTGCGCTAGTCGTGCCGCCTTCAAGAACGTGCCGTCCCCTCCGAGACTCACGACCAGGGTTTCTTCGTCCAACGACGCCTTTTCAGGGGAATCCAGAAGGTGCAGCGTGGACGTCACGCCCTCGCGCGCGAGACGCTCCCCCACGACCGTGGCGAGTTCTACCGCGTCGCCACGATTGCTGAAAGCCGTAAAAAGTACTTGCGTCACGTCACACCTCGCCCCAATGGTAGTAACAAAGGTCGACGTGACCTGCAACGTCACGTGCGTACTTCGCCATGATTGTTAGGCGTTTGCGGTCAGAACCAACGCCACGCCGAGGTGTGGCCGGGGCATGCCGAGCGCGCCCCGGGTCGATCTCAGTTGGTCGCGGCTCGGGGTCGTCGCAAGGGCGGCAGCGTGGGCGGCGGCTGAAGACGCGGGGGCAGGTCTCTGAGAAGCTCCCTCGTCGCTTCGGCGATGATCCTCACCGCGTTCTCGAAGACGAGTTCAGTGTTCTTCGACGTCGCGCTGACACCGCTGACCTTTCGAACGTATTGGCGCGCCGCTGATTCAATTTCCTCGGTAGTCGCGGTCGGTTGAAGACCCCGGAGCATGGTGATATTTCGACACATGTCCAAACAGTAGGACGCGAAGCACCTCAACGTCGACGGCGTTCACGACCCCTCAGTCGGTGACGATCCCCCTCCTTTGGTTAGGGGATGTCCCACGGCATCGTTCGCGAGCGTGTCCGGTCGCTGAAACCCCGTACGCCCTCGTCCTCGTGCAGAAGCCCCTGACCGTCCGGGGCGTCGCCGAAACTGTTACTCCGAATAATCCTCTTCGCGGATAAATATTTTATCTAATTGACGCATTCTTCCTGATGAAACGGTACGCGAGCATCCCAAAATCCAGGGCTCTCATCGGCAATTATTTTTTTACCAACAAATTGTCGGAAAGGCCACACCCATGAGTATTAGTAATGAGGATGCAACTCCCACCGATGCATCGAAAACCCCTGTTTTCGCTGGTCGACGCGCTCGCCGTGTTCGCCGACCCAAGACCATTCGCCGGATACTTTCAGCAACGCTCGGTGTCACACTCGTGGCGGGAGGCGCCTTCGCGGTGACGAGCTGGATCGTGGGGCTTAACACGGGTTCATCAGGAGAGGGACAGTCGGCCGCGGTGCAGAACTTGACGATCACCGCGGTCGCCGTTCCCGCGGCCACCAACCAGCTTTTCCCTGGTGGCACAGGTGACGTGGTGTTGACCATCACCAACCCGAACTCCTACCCCGTCACCCTCACCGGAGTGAACTTGCCGGTAAACACCTCCTACGCCGGGGGTTTCACGACCTCCGCGCTCAGCGTCGCCCAGACTGGCTGTTCCACCGCGACGAGCGACGTCGCGTGGAACTACGCGACCGCCGTGTCGGGCAGCGCGCATACCTTCACGACCCCCATCACGGTCGGGCCAACCGGTAACGCCAACGACCCGCTGACGGTAACGCTGACCAACGACGCGTTGATGACGTCGAGCGCCCCAGCGGCGTGTGAGAACACGTTCTTCTCCATGCCCTCGCTCACCGGCATCGCCGCCTCGGGCGGTTCCGCCTCCATCACCACCTCGCCGATCGTCGACGCGTGGACGAGTTAATCGTCAGCTAGCGGTGGACCGACGCTCGACGCCCTCGACGCTGAAGGGGGCCTTGTGTTCGGTCGCTCTCACGGTCGCGTTCGCGTTCTTCTCCCAATCGGTTTCCGCTTCTAACTGGCTGGCGTCGTTGGTCGCTGGCTCGAAGGGTGAAGGGAGCTCGCGCACCGCCATCACCACGCCGACCAGCAACCCCGTCACGTTCAGCGCCACGTGTTCCGGAAGCTCGGAGGCCGCCGTGTTGACGTGGTCGAGCGCGGGCGCGGGCGTCACCGGGTACGAAGTGTTGGTCAGTGCCACGGTCAACGGATCCTTCGCCCTCGACCTCACGCAGCCGTCAGGTACGGCGCTCAGCGTCACCGAGACGTACACGTCGTCCAGTGCCAACAAGTTCTACCGCCTCGAGGCGAAGTCGGTCAATTGGGCCTTTCCCGGAACGACCATCACCAACGCCCGTCAAGCCTCGGTCGCCGGAACCAACGGCGGGTACCTCACCATGCAGAGTTCCGGGACCAAATGCACCGCGACGCCGTGATCGCGGTCAGCGAACACGTTCCTTCCCGACCGTGCCGGTCGAGCGTTCGAGTCGGCGTCGCTAGATAGTCTGAGGTCAACGATTAGAAAAGGACGGTCAGCCGTGAGCGATGAGCAGTCATCAACTGAGGACGCGGTCAGGGCGACGAACGCCTGGAACGCAACGATCATTGAAGAGTTTCGAGCGAACGACGGAAAGGTCGGGGGACGCTTCGAGGGCGCACCCGTGCTCCTGCTCACGACGACGGGCGCGCGGACGCACACGGAGCGCGTCAACCCGATGATGTATTTGACTGAAGAGGGTCACATCTTCGTCTTCGCTTCGAAGGCTGGCGCCGATACGAACCCCGACTGGTACCACAACCTTGTCGCGGACCCGGCCGTGACCGTCGAGCTCGGTAAGGAGAAGTTCAAGGCGACGGCCAGTCCGCTGTCCGGTGAAGAGAGGGACCGGATCTACGCGCTCCAAGCCGAGCGCTACCCGGGGTTCGCCGAGTACCAAGCGAACACGACGCGCGTAATTCCGGTCGTGGAGTTGATTCGCAGCTAGCCACGTGCGCTCAAAAATCGCTGTCGCCGCGGTCGCCCTCGGTTCGAGCGCTCATTAGTCGAACGCGAGTTCTGCAAGTTTCGTTACCGTCTTCCAGTTGCGCAGCGTCACGGGCACCTTGAGTTGGCGTGCCAAGTACGCGGGAAGTTTCGACTGACCTGCGCCGTTGGGCAGGAAAAGATAGACCTCGGCACCGACGACCTCGAACGTATCGGGCGCGAAGCGTTCATGGTCCAGTGACGCGACGACGGTCTCAGAGATGTTCGCCGCCGCGAATCCAACGTGCAGGCCAGAATCCTGCGGCCTCAAGAACGGGTTCCCCTTGACGGCGGCGTCGAGTTCGCTGGCGTTTCGAAAGATGACGTCCGTCTCGATGGCGAATCGATCCTTAATGGCCGCTTCCAGCGTCGTCATCTTGGGTGCTTTCGCACTGGTGAAGATCACGTTGCCGCTCTGGATGAACGTGCGAACGTCTGTGTACCCGAGGTCCTCACAGAGTGCGCGAAGGTCCGTCATCGCCAACTTGTTGTGGCCCCCCACGTTGACGCCTCGCAAAAGGCCGACGTAGACCGTCAACGGCTTAGTCACTCGCGCCCCCATCACGTTGAGCGGTACTCATCCGATTGAGCCGCGCGCCTACGTTGACGCGGGTGTTACGACAACGCTCTCAGAGACGTCGAGCAACTCAACCCACGTCTGGCCGGGCGTCAGGTCGATCACCTTGCCCGAATTGTTTCGATACGTCGTGCGCGTGCGCAGGTTCGGACGTGACCACCTGCCTCGCTGCAGCGTGCCATCCGTGAACACTTCGACTGGCCCCGATCCGACGAGTTGCGCGTAGGAGTCAATTACTCCGACGCCGCCGACGTAGTTCACGGACATGACGATCACGTTCTTCGGGGAGATGCGAACCCCGTTGGTGGTGACGTCGGGCTGACCGAAGATCGTTCGGTCCCACGATCGGCTCTTCGTGTCCCACGTGTACGTCGCGGCGTAGCCTTCCGTGAAACCCACCACGAAGGAACGAACGTGAGGACCGCGCGCTACGCGTGGCCCCGATGAGTAGGTGAAGAGGGCCGGCGGTGGTCGGGGCTTGCCGTCTTTCGCCATCAGCAGTGCGGCGTTGGCGAACAGGTTGTGCGGAGGTGGTCGACGCAAGTCGCGGAACATCGCGGCACCACTGTTCGACTGCGTGTAGAGCTTCACGGGTGCCGTCGAGATGCTCCTCACGGCGTATTCGGCCCCACCCGAAAAGGCGAAGATGCCGCCAATGGGAAAGACGATCTCGCGGTCCGTCCGGCGCACGGATCGCACCGGTCCAACCACGGTGGGGATGCGGGAGTTGAAGATCGCAGCCAAGCGGGTGATGCCGCCTTCGACGATCTCCTCGTACACGACGTCCGCGTCTTGCACGCCACTGTGAGGCAACGCCTCGGGTGTGTTGTCGATCTTGATCGTCAGGGCCGATCGATGCTTCGTCACCTTTGCCGGATCCGGCAGGCCAGTGAGTGGCGCGACCGGACCAGGCTTCTTCTTCGGAACCGTCGTCGTCGACGTCGCGATGCTCGTCGTCGTGGTAGTGGTTGACGTCGAGTCGGCAAGCGCGCTTGTCGCCAGGACGAGGTTCGAACACGAACCGAGGACCAGCACGATGAAGAGCGAGCGACGCATGGTAGGAAACCTACAGCGTCAGACCATCAACAACGACATACTGCCGCGTGACGCGTTCGAGGGTCCCGACGAAACGACGGTACACCGTTTCACGAGCACAGCGCCTCGTAGCTGAGCATCGAGTCATGAATCCCTACGCTGACGGGAAGTTGACCGCCGGCGCTGGAACCTGGATCGCGTACGCGTGGCCCCAGTTCGACCACTCCACCGTGACGTCCGTGGTGCCACTGACTTCGCGAAGTCCAACAGGCAGCACGGTGCCACTCGTCGTCACGTACAGGGTCGCTTGATACTTCGGTGAACTGCTCGTCGCCGCAATGGTGCCCGTGAGTGCTCGTACTCTCACACCGGAGATGGTGCCCACTTGGCCCCACGACACGGTGCCAGAAAACTGCAACGCGCCGAAACGAGACGCCAGTGTCGTTCCAGCCGAGGCGGCCGCGTACCGAGCGTTACTCGACGGCAGACGGAGCCATTCGTTGGCGTAGCGCTGCGCGGAAGTCGCCGACAACTTGTAGGTCCTCGAAAGTGCAGCGCTGTTCGCGTGGACGTACAGCGTGTTGCGTTGGCTGAACGCGATGAGCGTCGACGCCCCACCGTGCGACGTCGTCACGACTTGCACACTCTCCGTAGCGCCGATGTTGTTGGTTGAATGACGCGCGACGGCACCTTTCGACGTCGTGATCACCACCTCGTGAACCCAGCCGCCCGACTGAGCGTTCTTCATCGCGCTCGACGCGAGCGACTGCGCTGACTGGGTGGACGCTCCCGCGGCACCGGTGAGCGTTGCCACGACGGCGCCGAGGAGCAGGGATCCGACGAGTAACGCGGGTCGAACACGAAAACGCACCAAAGCATCCATTACTCCAGCTCCTTTCGGGCCGCGGCGTAGGACCAGAGTGAGTGCGTCGCCGGCGACACGTATCACGGTAATCGCAATCGTGTTCGATTCATGTTCAGGCGACGGTTCGTCAACACCCACAAGGGGGAACTACTTGTTCAAGTGACCTGTGCCGTGATCCGAACCGCTGTTGGCGCCACACCCTTTGGCGTCATCATCACCGTGTTGTGATGTAGAACTCTTTCCGTGTCCGTCGTCACTGTCCCCGCCGGTGCAATGGCTCGAGCGAGCAGTGACGTTGAGCGTGTAACTCCAGGTACCGACGTCGTTCGACGTGTCCGAGTCGGATCCCGACACGCTGTAGGCACCAGCCGAAAGTGGTCCGCCGACGGTCGTGATGACTCCCGTGGGTGAAACCTGAAGGTGGCTATCGGGTGAGGTCACGACGAACGTTACTTGCCCGCTCGAACCCTTCACCTGGAGTTGGTCGCTGAACCCACCACCCGAATCGTCCGTCGAGATGGTCTTGTCGAACGGATCCTCCTGAGTAATGTTGCCACTTTGACCAGGCGTGATCCCGGGTTGCGTGGCCACGAGATCGTAGGGCAAGCCCGCACCCGTGCCGTCACTCGAAAGGACGGTTGTCTGACCACTGACCGGGTACGAGTTCCAGTACGCCGTGGTGCCCGCGGGCGCTTGTTTGCTGTACGCGGTCGCGAACGTGAAGCTGAAGGAGAAGGATCCCGTCGAACTCGGGGCGATCGCACGCGCGACTTCGTACTGTTTGAGTAACGGCCAACAACCGCCAGTTGAGAAATGCACACAGTGCGCGAGGTTGTCGTTCAAGTTTGATGAGTCGAATTCGTCGCCCACGGCACCGGCGCCCGTCGACAAGAGGTGGATTTGAGCGTACTGCCCTAGGGAGTTGAGGGCACTGAGCGCCGTAGCGTTCGGGAACACGACGTAGACGTCCTCCGCGGTCGTGCCCGTGTTCTTGTAGTGCAGCGTCACGCTCTGCGGGGAACCCGGGAGCAGACCCGTGAACGTGAGATTCGTCAAGTCGGTTCCGGTCCCGCCGGAAGGGGTGATCGCGATAGTCCGAGTGATCTGAGGACCGTCGTCGTCCGAGTCGTGTGGAGACTTGTGACCGGTCGCGCCGGAGACGACCATGAAGGTCCCACCTAAGAGGATCACCGCCCCGGCGAGTATCAGACCGTTCACTTTCGTCAACTTGAACACGCAAGCTCCCAGCTGACGTGAAAGGCCGTCCGGCCGTCAAAAGGTCGAACCTTCGCGCGTCGTAACGTCAAGACGGTTGGCGTTTCATCCAACGCGATCACGCGCCTTCAATCTGACGCTGGGCAACTTTCGCGGAGGTACGCCGTCTCGAGTTCTCGAGTTTGATCCCTCGTACTGCCGCAATAACTTCGAGGGCGACGACGGTGGCGTACTGTTCGCGCCCGGCGTCGTTGGGGTGGCGCTCTCGTATTGGCGCAAGAGCTTGCCGGGAGTTGGCTTCGGCGTTCGCGCCGTGACCTTCGACCTCGCAGGGACGGCGCTCTCGTACTGCCTCAAGAGCTTCGCCGGTTGCGTCTTCGACAAAGGTCCTTCGTTTCGAACTCGGGGCACGACACGCTCGCGTGGCTCTTTCAACTTCACCTTGGAAACCTTCGTCGGCGAATTCACTTCCAGCGCGAGGGCGGCAAAGCCGTCTTCGTACGTGAGGGCGGAAGGGACGCGCTGCTCCATTGCCGTTGCCGGCACACTTTCATTGGCGTTCTCTGGTGCGCCGACGAGAACCACGTCCACGGGCGCCACTGAAGACACCGGCAACGTCAAGGCAACAGGCGCCGTTGCGAGCGTCACTCGCTCGTCGCCGCTCGCGAGCGCGACGTCAGGCGCGGTACTGGGGAGAGCTCGTCGAAACGTAAGAACTCGCCAGAGTGAGCGGCGCTTCTTTCGCAATGTTCGCTCATCACGGCGGGCACCCTCAGGTGTGCGTTCACCGGTGAACGACCAGATCTGCCAGAGAGCGAGAACGACCAGGACTAAGGAGGCGAGACCCAAGGGGTCCCTGAAATAGGTGATCCAGTAACCCAGGTACCGGGGTGCCACGACCACCCCGCCGATGATCTGACTCTTGGGCACGTGCCAGGGATCGACGGAGACGTTACCGTCACCCTTGGTCGTGGTGAGACCTTGCGGACTTATCGACACCAGCCGGTGGGTCACCGTCAGACCGTCTTCGACGAACGTGACGACTTGTCCCACGCGCCAGTGACCCTCGTGAACGAGGACGGCGCTACCGGGTGGGATATTGGGACTCATCGAGCCGGTATTGATGACGTAGACCTTGTAGGGAATCGCGCCGGTCGCGAGAACGACGATCGTCGTCAGCAACAAGAGCGGCACCATCAATAACGCCACGATCTTTAAGAACTTCACGCTTCTCATCCTCCACTGCGCAGGAGAGCCGCACCACCGTGGGGTACGGCTCTCCTGCGATCAGTGTTATCTAGTGATTAGAACTTGCTTCCGGGTGCGTTGGGCGTAATGCCAACCTGCGTCGCCACGAGCTGGTACGGAAGTCCCGCCCCAGTGCCGTCGGCCGGTTCGTTCACCGTGAACTGCGCGTTGGTGTTGCAGTTGGTCGGCGTCACCGGACCCGCGACGCAGACGTACGGCGAGTTCGGTAGCGGGTACGGGTTCCACTGGTTCGTTGACGGAGTCGTCAGCGCACTGGCGTACTCGAAGGCGAAGTCAAAGTTTCCGGACACGCCTGGTGCAACGTTGGTCGCGATCTCGATTTGACTCGTCAGCGGCCAACAACCCGACGTCGGACCGGACGGAATGGCGTTCGAGAACGGCCCGCATCGCGTCGAATTGTCGTCCAGGTTGTACGAGGTGAAGTCCGTCCCGAGCGCACCGGTCCCGCTCGACGTGATGATGACACTTCCGTAGCGACCCAAGTTGTTGAGCGCACTGAGTGCCGTCAAGTTGTTGAACACCAAGTAGATGTCCTCGGGACTACTGCCGGAGTTGTGGTAGTTCACCTGAACGGTCTGCGCCACGCCGGGCAACAGATTCTGAAAGGCGATACTCGTGGGGCTGTCCGGAGTGATAGCGATGCTGCCTATCGAACCCGTGATCGCGCCCGCGTGGGTGTCACTGAAGTACGCACCGGTTTGGCCCGACGCGACGAGTGCCGTACCTCCGAGCAGTACCACCGAGACGGCGAGCGTCGCCACTCGCATTTTGAAATGCATATTCATTGTTTGATCTCCCAATTTCTGTTAAGTGTGGATGTTTCCAAGTACCGGTGACGGGTTCGCCATTCGCTCCCCATGGGTTGGGCGACCAAACGAGGCCCATGGATCAACGCTTCACCCTTTACGACAAGCGAACCTCCAAGGGAGACAACGCTTTTGTAGCGAGCCGTCTGAGAAAAGGAGCACCACTTCTCACGGCGACATCGCAACACCTCGTACAACAAAATCCCTTGAGACGCGAATCTTTGAAAAGGTTCGATCGATCCATCTGTTCTGGAGAGGCGAACCGGGTTGCGCCGCTCTTGCGAGCGACCGCGCGACAACGGAAGATGGTCTCGTGGGACACAGCGCTCCTCCGTTTGCCCTTGGTGAACGGATGCTTAGTTGGCGACTACCGCGTTGTCAACTGAGAGTGATTACAGAGTGTCGCGGTTGTTTTACGACACCCGAGCTGTCGAGGCCGCACGACGTGGCGTCAACTCGCAAACGCACGCTGCACTGGACTTTCGACGCTCCTAGCCAACGTGCGCGTGGAGTAATCGCTTCGATGACCAGACGATGCGGTGAAGGATTCTCCGTCGTCACAGCGAGAACTCCAACGGTGTAATTCGATAAATGAAAACTGTTTCGACGTTTCCACACGGGAGATCTCCGTCGATCGGTGACGATTGACGGATCGATGGCGACAGTCCGAACGTCGCGACCGTCGACTCGTCCGGGCTGCTGCACGAGGCGTCAGTGCAGATACGTCGCGAAGAACGCTTCGATTCTTCTCCACGCGTCAACGGACGACGCTGGTTCTGGTCGCATGCCGGCCACTCGAAGGAGTGGACGAAGTGGCCGTGGACCTACGGGAGCGTCGTTGAGAAAGGCGTGCCCGGCGCGCGGATACTCCTTGACGTCGTGAGCGACGCCGGCTTTCGTCAGCGCATCGTCAAGGGCGCTCGCGACGTTCTTCAGACTGCGATCACGAGCCCCGTACGATCCGACTATCGGACACGACCCCTCAAAGGGATCGCTCTTGTGACGCGGCATCTCGCCATAGTTGACTGCAGCCACGTCAAATCCAGTGTCGACGCTGAGGAGTGCGAAGCCTCCGCCCATGCAGAACCCGATGACGCCGACCCTTCCCGTGCACGTCGCCGAGTGCACGAGCCACGTTCGAGCGGCCTCGATGTCGGTGAACGCCCTCCCCCCACCCTTCATAAGGGCGCGCATCGTCGACACGAGGCAACGAAACGTGCCGCCGTGCGAATAGAGATCGACGGCGAGTGTCACGTAGCCGGCTGCCGCCATCCGATCGGCGTGTCGACGTGTCATGTCGTCCAGCCCGAATATCTCGTGGATCATCACGACCCCGGGCCACGGCCCGTCTCCCAATGGTTGCGCGAGGTACGCGCGCAACGACGTCGAAACGCCTGACGGTGTTCCGGTCTCGTTCGGTTCAATGAGGGGCATGGCCACAAGGTACCGGAAGGAGGACCGTGCACTCGTACGAACCTCGACTAGGAAAAGGGACTCGTGGCTTCATCTGGCGCGTAGGCACTTTCCGTCGCGACGAACGTTCCCTCGGGACATAACACCTTCAGTGCGTGGTCAAGGATCCGAGCGAGTCCATCAGTCAGTACGTGCTTGTCGTGCGCGGCGCTCCATTCGGTCCCGGCAAGCAGATGGTCACTCACCGTAAAGATCGCGGCGACGTCGACGCCACGCGCGTGCGCGACGGTGAAAAGTGCAGCTGCTTCCATCTCCACGGTGACGACACCCTCGTCTCGATAGACAAGGGCCTCTTCGACCGTCTCGCGGTACACCGCGTCGAGCGTCCAGGAGGGCCCTTCGCTGAACGCGCCGCCTTCGCTCACCAACACCTGGCGCAGTTCGTCGGTGAGACCAGCTGACGGGTACGCGTAGCGCGCCGTCGGCACGTAGTGGTGCGACACGCCCTCATCTCGGATCGCGCCCGTGCAGAGGACGACGTCGCCAAAACCAACGTCGCGCGGCAGTGCCCCCGCGAGACCCAGCGTGATAAATCGACGCACCCCTAACGTCGCCAGCTCCTCCATGACGATGGCCGCACCCGGCGCGCCGAATCCGAAACCCTCAACGACGCCGACGCGCCTGGCGAGCGCCCCGCGCGAGAGCCACATCGTGCGCCAGGGTGCCGAGTACCCGGCGACGTTCGTGAAGCCGCGTGCGCCGAGCAGCGCGTGCAGTCTCGTGCTGTACCCCATGATGACGCACTCGGGGATGATGAGGTCTGGGTCATCGAGGAGACCGCGCACCAGTACTTCGGGTCGGATGAGTGGCGTTCCCCCATGCTTCGTAGGCTCATTCGGAAAGGTCGCGCGAGCGAAATCCATCTCTCAAGTATCACCTGCGCCGCGCTGTCGAGTACTACTACGTCGACGAAGCCCCCGGTGCGTGAGAAAGAGGTTCGCGGCGGATCTTCGTTGTGGTCACGGCGACAGGTGCTCCGACGACGTCCCTCGGACGTAGGCAACTGACCTAGTTTGGGCGGATGCAGCGACGCGACTACATCGTCCAAGGTCGAGAGTCGATACCAGGTTGGTTCGATCGTGGTGACGCCGAACTCTTCAACGCCATCGATCAGGCTCAACAAAGCGCCGGCGTCGTCGGAGACCTCCTAGAGATCGGCTGCTTCCAAGGCGCGAGCGCCATCCTTCTCGGCTATCTACGCCGCGAGAACGAGCGCCTGGTCATCTGTGATCTCTTTCAAGAATCTCCGTCGTCGTTGGACGAGTTCCACCGGCGTCGCGACGTGTACGCCGGTCTCAGTCGATCCAGCTTTGAAGCCAACTACCTCAGATTCCACGCGGAGCTTCCGGAGATCTTTGCGCAGTCGTCGACGACACTTTCCAGCGCTGGGCTCGAGCGAACCTTTCGCTTCATCCACGTCGATGGCTCCCACGACTACGAGGACGTCCGCGCCGACCTGCTGCTCGCAAAGTCGCTGTTGGTTCCGGGCGGCTTCGTCGTGTTCGACGACATCATCACGCTGCACGCTCCGGGGGTGACGGCCGCGGTGTGGGAGGGCGTCGTTCGCGACGAACTCACGCCCCTGTACCAAACGAGCAAACTCTACGCAACCTGGGGCGACCCCCTGAAGGTCGACATCCCCAAGGAATTCAACCAGTTCACCCACGAGGTCAGCGGACACACCATGGCGCACCTCGAGTATCTCGAGACTCGCAGGAGTCTCATGAGCAAGGTCCGCCGACGGCTTCAACGAGCCCTGCGAGAACGCCGACTTCGCGTGCACGCGTGACCTCGTGTCGACCGCACTCGGACTTGAGGTCTACTCGCAATCAATTCGTTCGAATTCGCCACGCTCTCGCCAGGTTGCAAAGAGTTGCTCTGGCGAGTCGTCCGCCGCCGAGTTCCACTCCCACTCGTGACCCCCGTCCCAGTCGATGTTGTCGAACGGCGGCCCCGATGCTCGACCATACGGGCGGTCCGAGAATCAATAGTCCTCGACGGGGGCTGGGTGCTTCACTATGCCGCCCAACGTCATTAACGAGGCGGCGACGGACACCCTGAGGCCTGGCGCTTTGAATCCCCGGCACTTCCACGACAGCGTCGCGCGCTGGAACTCGAGAAATCCCATCAGCGTGCCGAATTCGTCGCTCGCTAAAGGAGGCTCCAGACGACCTTGCTCGTCGACGTCATTCGTGGAAATCGGGTTTAGAACCGCGTGCACATTTTGAGCGCGAGCACGCCACCTCGTTGAGCGGCACTGGTCCAAACGTGGTCATCACTTTTGTTTGAACGCGACGCCCGCGTGGATGCGACGCCCAGGACTGCGCGGCGCCGTGACTTACAATCGTCGCGTGGATCATCTCGAACACTGCGACGCTCTCGCTGATGAGATCGCTCGATTCGCCGACACTCTTGGCGAAACTCCACTCAGCACTCCTGTGACGTCGTGCCCAGGATGGACCGTCGCCGACTTGAGTGAGCATCTGGGCACGGTGCATCGCTGGGCCGAACACCTGGTGCGCGTTCAAGCGCCGGAGCGGATTCCGAGCAACACCATGGGTCTCAGCCATGGACCGGTCAGCGCGCAATGGATGCGCCAAGGAGGTCTCACACTTGGTTCGACGCTTCGTGCGAGTGATCCCGACGCGGCCATGTGGGCGTGGGGCGACGATCAACACGTGAGATTCTGGTCTCGTCGCCAACTCCACGAGACCCTCGTCCACCGGATGGACCTCGAACTCTCCATCGGTGCGACGCCCACATCCTCACCCGTGATCGCCACTGACGCGATTGACGAATTTCTCGTCAATCTCAGTCGCGCCGCGTACTTCTCGCCACGCGTGCGTGATATCCGTGGCGACGGGGAGCGACTCAAGCTATCGACCACGGATCAGAAATCGACGTGGATGATCGAATTCCAACCTGACGGCTTCAACTTGGTCGAGGGCGACGGCCAACCAACGGCCGAGCTCATCGGAGGTAGTACTGAGCTCTTGTTGTTGCTCTACCGTCGTGTACCGAGGACTGACTCGAGCGTCAAGGTACGTGGCGACACGGGACTGGTCGACTTCTGGTTGGACCACTCCGCGCTGGAGTAGGCGCAACCCGACGCAACTTCGCGACTCCGGGCCTAGTCTCGGCCTCTCCACGTGTTGATACAGGCCTCGTTACCCTCGACGTCAGCCAAGACCCACCACGCCGGCGCGTGCTCTTCGGTGACGAGATGGCCCCCTGCCGCAAGCGCCGCAGCTACCCGTGACGGTGCCTCGTCGTGAGGAACGAAAAGATCCACGTGCACGCGGCTGCGCTCTTCGCGCGGTGCGTCCATCTGGCGGAACCCAAACGAGGGTCCGCGCGAGTGAGGATCGACGAGATCATCGTCGCCCGCCTCCCGGTAGCCGAGCACCGCACGCCAAAAGGCTCTCACCGCGCCAGTGTCGAGCGCGTCAATCGACACCTGCACGTCCTGCACGGCGGTTGGGTCGGAAGCGACACCGAGTGTCCACGCCGCCGCCGAAATCTGCCGGGCGAGATCGATGTCGCGCTGGCTCAACCCGTCGACCTCGTGGGTCATGAGTCGTACCGTCACGCCCGCGTAGCGTACGTCGAGGTCGGGATGATGGTTCGCGTCGTCGGCGAGTTTTCCGATGAGTTCGACGAACGCGACGCCGGTGGCGAAGTTGCCCGTGCGAAAGTGCGCGCCCACCTCGTTCGCCAACATCCGCCAGTCGACGACGCCGTCGGCCTCGTGAAACTGTCGGGGCGAGATCCTTTCAGTCACGTTCTGAAATCTAGTCCTCGATCCAAGAACCTCTTCCGTTGATTCGAGCCAACAGGAGCGCTCAGCCGTCCCCCAACGTCAACACGATCTGCACCGTGTCGCCAAGCTCGAGCCTTTCGACCTCTCGCACGACTGACTTGATCGGGACGAGATACCCGCCGTCCTTCGGAAAGAGCGACGTCTTCCAATTCGTCTCGCCGACGCGCGCCGTGACGGGGATGACTCCCCACCCGTAGCTGAGCAGGGAGGAGACGGCGTGCAGTTCAGCGCTCTCTTCATCGGGGACGGTCACGAAATGAAAGGGCGATGGTCCTCGCCAAAACCAGATCTCACCGCTGAACTTCAGTCGCACGTGGGCACGTTAGCAATCACCGGTGACGCGTCCTTCGCTTACCCTCTCCTTACTGTTGGCGGGACAATTGCGCAACACCGCTCGCTACCTCTCGTGGCCGACGTGCCACTTCGAGCACGTGCTACATCGGTACACGCTCATCGGCGCGCCGTCGCGCTTGGTCATCTGGAGGGCACGAGCGGCGGCTTCCTCTCGAGTCGCGTAGGCCTTCTTCGGCTGACCCCTCAGCGTGGTGTGCGCACTCGGGCCCCGGCGAAGCGAGGTTCCAGAACCACGATTTCGGTCGCCGTAACGACCGGACCAGTAGAAGACGAGACCAATCAGCACGACGACTGCGACGAGGACTCCGACCGTCGTCATGAGCTCCCCTGCTCAGGAGTGCGATGATTTCGGGACGAGCGCAAATGGTTACAAACGAGCAATTTTGGTGACGCTATCCACGAGCTCATGGGAGATGAAGGTTGAGAACGAATGAGGGCAAACCTAGTGCCGATCTCTGGAGAATTGCGACGTCCTCGTTGCCTTCCGTCGCGAAGAGGCATTTCGTGAATCCGAACCGGCGCTGAGGTAAGTTCTCGTGAAGAAGGACTGACCGACGTCGCGAAAGCGATCGCAACGTCAAAAGGGAGGTAACGCATGCCACAATTCATGGACTTCCACGACGATCTGAAACTGCCGGAAGACGCCGTCCAACAGATAACGCGAGAGACCAAAGAGCACAAGACGGATTCGTTTGGAGTACGCCAGATTGAACTTTTCCATAACGCCGACGGCAAGGTGTACTGCCTTTTGGAGGCCCCCAGTGCCGACGCCGTCCGTGATCACCACGCGGCCCTCGGTGTTCCCTGCGGCGAAGTTCACGAGGTCTCTGGGATCCTCTAGTTCGAGGCGCGGAACTCGAAACAGGTGCGTTGAGAAGTGACGTGTCGACTACTCGCGCTCTGTATCGACGCGAACGATCCACTCAAACTCGCACGCTTTTGGTCCGGCGTCCTCGGATGGAAGTTGACCACAGGACGAGAAGATGAATTCTCGCTGACGCCTAACGACGACACGGGTTTTCGTATTCGGTTCCCTTCGACCGACGAATCGAAACTCGGCCCCAACCACATGCATTTCGACCTCACCAGCGCGTCCCTCGAAGATCAACGAGGGACGGTCGCGCGGTCACTCGCACTCGGTGCCCATCACCTTGACGTCGGTCAACGCCCAGAAGAAGGGCACGTCGTACTTGCCGACCCCGAGGGCAACGAGTTCTGTGTGATTGAACCGGGCAACAGCTTTCTCGCGGACTGCGGATTCATCGGCGCACTCGCTTGCGACGGTTCGCGGCAGGTCGGGTACTTCTGGAGCACCGCGCTTGGGTGGCCGTTGGTCTGGGACCAGGATCAAGAGACGGCGATCCGCTCACCGAACGGTGGTCCGAAGATCACCTGGGGTGGTGAGGCAACGACGCCAGCGAAGAGCAACAAACGGGTGCGTTTCGATGTCGCTCCCCTTGTTGAAGGAGACCAGCAGGCGGAAGTCAACTGGCTCATATCGCTTGGTGCGACGCGACTCGGCACCGGCCAACCCGACACCGAACCGGTCGTCATGGCCGATCCCGATGGTCACGAGTTCTGCGTGTGGGCTCGGCGTTAGGGCGTCCCTCGTTGAGGTAGTGGGTCACCTGTGAGTCCTTGTGTCCGCGATCTAACACCCAACACCTGACGTCACATCCTCTCGGTAGCGTCCAGTCGTGTTCGCCACTCGCCAGCAACTCAATGATCGCCAATCAGAGGCCGCTTCGTTTGGTGACGGGCCACTTCGAGTACTCGCCGGACCCGGGACGGGCAAGACGACCACTTTGTGCGCCCGCGTGGAGTTCCTTCTCGAGCGTGGCGTGGCGCCGGATCGAGTGCTCCTCCTCACGTTCACCCGACGTGCCGCCCGTGAGATCATTGGCCGAGTGCGGGCCTCGCGGCGCGACGATCGTGTTCAGATGGTCTCGGGTGGAACGTTTCACTCAGTGGCCCACAGCACACTGCGCCGCCACCACGCCTCCGTCGGACTGCCCGAGGGATTTGGCGTTCTCGACCCGGGCGACAGCGCCGACCTGCTCGATCTTGTGCGCAGCGATCTCGGAATAGTGAGTGGCCCACGGAGGCTCCCAAAGAAGACCACTCTGGCCGCCCTGTACTCGCGCACGGTGAACACGGGCATTCCTCTCAAGGACGTCATGGTCGAGAGTACGCCGTGGTGTGTCGAACACCACGACGACGTCGCCACTCTCTTTCGGGCCTTCGTCACGAGAAAGCAGTCTCTCGGCTTGCTGGATTTCGACGATCTGCTGCTCTTTTGGAGGACGGCGGTCCAGCACGACGTTCTAGGGAGACGGCTCGAAGGCGCGTTCGACCACGTGCTCGTAGATGAGTTTCAAGACGTCAACCTCTTGCAGCTCGATATTCTGAGGGCGCTTCGACACCGTGACCCTCGCCTCACCCTCGTCGGCGACGACGCGCAAGCCATCTACGGCTTTCGCGGAGCCTCGCCCCGGTATCTGCTCGGCGCGGAAGACTACTTTGCCGGTCTCACCACCATCACGCTCGACGCCAACTACCGGTCGTCCGCTCCCATCCTCGACGTGGCGAATGCGCTCGCGGCCGACGCTCCCGAAGGTTTCTGTGCAGTCCTTCGCGAAGAGGTGCCGACGAAGGGCGCGGTTCCGCCGGCCCTCATCCACTGCGTCGACGAACGCCAGCAGTCGGTGGTGGTCGCCGATCGGGTACTCGAACTCTACGAACAGGGCACGTCGCTCCAACGACAGGCCGTGCTCTTTCGCGCCGCGCACCACAGCGCCGACCTCGAGATCGAGCTCGCGCGTCGACATATTCCCTACGTCAAATACGGGGGCCTCCGGTATCTCGAAGCGGCGCACGTCAAGGACCTCCTCTGCGCCTTTCGCCTCGTGGACAATCCCCGTGACGAGATGGCTTGGTTCCGACTGCTTCAGTTGATGCCTGGCGTGGGACCAGCAAAGGCCCGGCGCGCGATCGACGCACTACGCGACGACAGCGGCACGCTGCCTGCGTCGATGGAGGAGATCAACCGTCGGTGGGAGAGCGCCAGCGGTGTCCTTCCAGAAGAGAGCCACGAGATGTCGCGAGGGCTCATTGGATCTCTCCGCTTGACGAGTAACGAGCCCGTCGTCGTGCACGCGGACCGTCTTCGCCAGGCGATGGCGCCACTCATCATCGCTGCCTACGACGACGCAGTCCCGCGCTTGGAGGATCTCGGCGCACTCGTGCTGGCCTGCACCGACGCGACGCGACTCAGTGACGTGGCCGCCGCGCAAGCGCTCGACCCTCCGGCCTCGACGGGCAATCTGGCGGGACCGCCGATGATGGACGAAGACTGGCTCGTTCTCTCTACCGTCCACTCGGCGAAGGGACTCGAATTCGACGCGGTGCACGTGATCCACGCCGCCGACGGAAACTTTCCCTCGGACATGTCGCTCGGGACGCCAGAGGGACTGGAGGAGGAACGTCGACTCTTCTACGTCGCAGTGACGAGGGCTCGACGAAATCTCGCGATCTATGTTCCACTTCGCTATCACCACCACCGAGTTCGTGACGACCACTCCTGGGCGCAGCCCTCGAGGTTCCTCAGTGATGCGGTGCGATCGACGCTAGTGGAGGAAGTGATCGCTGACGAGACTTCGACGACAGAAGTTGACTCGCCACCCGTCGTCATCGACAGCTTCGGTGCGGTGTCCAGTCAGATATCGCAACTGTGGTGATCGGTGGCGGTTCGTTCCCTTGAACGTCAACGGCCGAGGGAACGAGTTCCTACTCCCGTCACCCCGTCGCACCGCGCAGGTGCCAAGCCACTACTTGTCCAACTCAGCTAAGACTTCGCCGATGATCTTGGTCATCTTGTGGGCCGGGAGTGGTTCGCCACCTTCGGCTTCCGCGACCTCTTCGGAGAAGGCCTCGACCGAGTGGGTTCCGCCAATCAAGACGTGTCGCAACGCTTCGCCGCTCGCCTCGGAGTCCTTGACCTCCTTGAGCGCGGCCGCGACGTTGTGGTCGGGCGACTCGGCCAGGGTGTGCACGACGTTCATCGCTTCTTCTCGCCCACTCGCGGTTGAGACCGCAGGTTCGCGATCGGGATTCTGTTGCAGATCCCATTCGGCAAGCGCCTCGTTGTAGCCGCCCTCACCAGGGTGCAACAGTCGAGTCGTCGCCTCGACGACCTCACCAGCACCGTCGCCCGGCGGAGCGTCGGCTGCCTCGTCACTGTCTCGATGTCGCGCCTCTGGAATAGGTACGACCAGGCTCCCGTCGGGATTGCGGATGATCTCCATCTCGTCACTCCTTTTGGACACCACCTCGTGCCCGTCGTTCCCAACTTAAGGCTTCCACCCGATAACGCGTCACATAAATTTTGTGACGTCACTAAAGCTCAGCGGAAGTCTGGGTTTCACGCAAGAGTCGCGGGCAGTCAGCTACCTACCTGCATCGTTCTGACGTCGAGGCCACGTGTTACCCTCGCGGTCGCTCGCCGGGTGGCAGCGCCCACGTGGTGGCGCATCCCGCGTCCAGGCACTTCCAGTGCGCAAGGCCGTCCGCTGCGCCGTCCCCCTCGTGCGCGTCCGCCGCGTAGTCACGAACCGGCGCGTGGTGGTGGGACTGACCCTGTCCGGTTTCTTTCTGCACGATGCCCATGGCACTCCCCTCAGCGCGACGTTCTTATCCACACCCTAAGGTGCCAGCAACGAGTGGCTTCGCCTCAACGACGCCAGAGCCTGCTCTGCGATCGAAATCACGCAATCGTCCGTCCAAGTGCTTGTATTCGTCACGCCTGAAGATCGCCGGGCCCGGTCGGAACGTCGACGGCGTGCTGGCGGAGCGCTTCGAGAGGGACGATTTCAAGGGCCTTCTCGTGCGTCGAGGCGAGGACGACGAAGGCCGCCGCCCCGTCGCGATGGGAACGGAGCCAGTTCGCGGCCGTCACGCACCACCGGTCGCCGGGCACAAGTCCCGGGAAACCATACTGAGGCAGTGGCGTGCTCAGGTCGTTGCCGATCCCTTGTTGGTGCGCCAGAAACTCCTGCGTGACCACCGCGCAGATGGTGTGGCTACCGAGGTCCTCCGGTCCCGTCGTACAGCACCCGTCGCGGTAGAAGCCAGTGACGGGGTCGGTGCCACACGGCTCCAGCGACCCACCCAAGACGTTGCGCTCGACCATTGGTCCAGTATCGCCGATGTGTCCGCTCACGCAACGGAACGAGCGAGCTCGACGATGAAGTCATCATCGGGGCCAGTGGGCCACTGCGTCGCGTCGTGTCCGAAGACCAGTCGGGCTCCAGCAGACTCGAGTTCGCCCAACCGATGGAAACCCTCCAGTTGCGTGGTGCGATTGAACGAATGCAGTGGCAGCGCGAGGCGGCGCAGCGATCGCTCGAAGTAACAGGCGTCGCCGCACAGGACCAGGTCACTGCCGTCGTCCGTGCGCACGAGCAGCGACTGATGGCCCGCGGTGTGTCCGGGCGTGGGGATCAAGGTCGCTCGTCCGTCGCCAAATACGTCGTGCTCACCGTCGAGGAGATGGGGATCGCGATCGCGATCGACGTCCGCTGGTAGGTAGTTCTCACCGTCGACGTCCGCGAGCGCCGCCAGCCATTCGGCGCGCTGGACCAACAGTTCTGACGCGCCCAAGAGTCGACTCCCTCCCCCGTGGTCGAAGTGCAGATGACTCAGCGCGAGGAAATCGACGTCGTCGACACTGACGCCACAGGCGTCGAGTCGTTCGGCGAGATGCGTGCCTTCGGGCAGAAACGCGTCGAACGCTGGAGCCACCGATTGGTATCGAGCGGAGTGTTGATCTCGAAAGTCCGGGTGCAGACCCGAATCAAAGACGAGCGTCGCGCCGGCGTGTTCGATCAGGTAGGCCGGAATTGGAAGCCGAACACGCCCCTCTTCTCCCTCAATGAGATCGGCGACGTCACCTTCGAGCCAGCCGCAACAAAATCCCCGAACACGCATGGAGTATTTCTTAGCATCCGAAGACGTCGGTCCACGTCGTGCGATCGCCAGCATGGTTCGCGAATCCCTCGATAGACACTCAGCCTTCTTCATTCATCGAGTGAGCCTTGAGGAGTGGAATCGACACACCGACCCAGAGAGCGAGAAGCAACATCCACAGCATGAATTGGACCCAAGGGTGGAGCCCACCAACGAGGTTGGACGAGCTCACGTTGGAATACGTCGCTGAGCCGTACGGCAGATGAGTACCGAGTGACACGATCCAGGTACCGAGAGAATAGAGAGCAAGAGCCAAGGCGACAACGGTCACTACCTTTTGCGCGTGGTTGAATCGCCGTCGCTTCACTGAGTGCGCCTTTCTCGCGAAGCGTTCACGCTCTAACACTCACCTTCAAGTTCCGGACCAAGAGCTTCTTGACTTGTCCATGCCTTCAGCTGGGAGGAGTGTCGGAGGACGCGCTTCTGACGCGGTCGGTCCACGAGTCTCCATCCCAGAAACGTTCGTCAAATTTCCTGGAAGGATCCGCGTACCACGAGACGTTGGCCTTTCCAGACGCTAGAAGCGTTTCGACTGATCGGAACGTTTTCTTGTTTTGCATCAGCACCATGGGAGTCCAGAGGAGACCGAAGATGCTCCACCATCCGGCGAGAGATGTGTGCACCTGGCACGACTTGTACGCGGCGGCGTGCTCTTGGAGTCCACCTCGAACGCTGACGCCACTTCTCTGGGAGAGGAACACGACACTGGTCACCTTTCTGTAGGTGGCGACCGCCGTCGTCACCACGGGGGCCGGCCAATTCGTGGGAAGTGGCTTCGGTGCGTCAGTCGACAAGAGTCCGCCTTTCGAGTGCACAGGCGCGAAATGAACGAGATACCGCTCGCTGTGGTGGCTTCAACCTACATCGCTTCCGGACGCTCGCATACGAATCGTCTTACGAATATGACGTACGAGCCGTTGGACGATTGATCGCGCAGCTCTGACGCCTTACCCGTCGCCGACGAGCAATGCCGACCGCACGAGGAGCGCTCCTCGTGCCGAGTGCTCGACGAGTACCGGCCGTCCAGCCCTCCTAGCTTCAGTCCTCTTCACGACAGAGGCAGAACGGGTGGCCAGCGGGATCGAGCAGTACTCGAACGTTCGTCTGCGGTTGGTGTTGGGCGACGGTCGCTCCGAGCGCAACCGCTTCGTCGACGGCTTCGTCGAGGTCGCCAACCTGGAAGTCGAAATGCATCATGGGGCGCTGCTTACTGGTCTCGGGCGGCCATACGGGAGGTTCGTAGTCAGACGCCTCTTGGAACACGACGTAGATCGACCCTTCGGGTGCTGACAGGATGGTCGTTCCCGCTTCCTCGTGCGCGACGGTCCAACCGAGCAACTGTGAGTAGAAGTTGGCGAGCGCGCTGGGATCCGGTGCTTCGATGGCGGTGCCCCACCACATACCCGTCACGCGAGAGAGCATGAGAGGAGTCTGTCACAGCGAGCAAGACGGCACTTCTTTACGTTCGGGGCATCCATCAGACCTCACGGCAAACGCGATTGCGCCCGAACTTCCTTCCTCCCGCTTCGCAACCGCTGGCCGTCGGTTCGACGAAGGACCCCCGTGGACACACGCCACCCGCGAACTCGCGTACTGCGTTCCAAATCAAAAATATTTAACAACGATGGACCCCATCGACCGAATCGTCAACGCAAGCCTGAAGATGAGGGTTTTTGGACACTGAAAGTTCCCAACCACGTCACGCGGGTTGGGCGTACTGTGACGTTCAGGCGCCATCCGGCAGGTCGCCGGTCGCGCAAATGGGGGTTTCTACTATGAAATTCTTAACGAAGAAGATCCGCAATTTCACCGTGGCGGTGGCCGCACTCCTGGCATTTGGACTCGCCTGCACTGCAGTCGCGTCCGCGGACTCGGGGGGTTCGCAGAACAACCAGTCGACGTCGCCAGTCCTCTACAGCAGTTTGGTCAGTCCGTATTCGGCCCAAAATCCGCCCAACGAATGGTGGAGCTTGTCGTTCGGTGGGACGAACGCCACACAGTTCGGCGACAAGATCAACCTGGGTTCATCGTCGCATCTTGGTAGCGCCACGGTGATGCTCGATTCCCAGGCGGTCGGCACGGGCACGTTCCCCGTGCCTATCACGTTCACCTTCTACCAGCCCGGAACCACCGGCGGAAGCGTCGGCGCGGTGCTGGCTACTCAGACGAAGACCTTCAACGTCCCGTATCGTCCTGCAGGTAACGCTGCGGCGTGTGGCGTCGGCACGAATTCCATTTTTGCGGGTGCCTCGAACGACGGGACGCAGTGGCTCGACCCTGCGACGGGCACGTGCTACTACGGCGTCGTCTACCCAGCCACCTTCACGTTCAGGGACACAAAGCTGCCGAGCACCGTTGTCTACGGCGTCTCGTACAACGCCACGTCAGGTCCCGCGAGCTCTCTCAACGTGTTGCTGTCGACCGAGTCGGCGTCGGGGGCTGTCACCGTCGGTTCGGACACCGACCCCAGCAACCTGTTTGTGCAGGCTGGTTCGGCCACCAACGCTCTCGGCGGTCCGAGTGGTCAGATCACGTGCTCGCCGGTCGGCACCACGTTCCAGGAATACAACACCGCCGTCGGATCAACCGGCTGCGGGACTGACACCCAGCAGAGTGCTGGCGCTCCCTACGAGCCGATTGGGTTTGTCCCCGCGCTGGAGATTGACAGTAATTCCAGAGGTAACTGAGATGTAAGGACGTGAGAACGTCCCCGGTCACTTGGACCGGGGGCGTTCTGTCACGCGTGAGATCGTTTGTGAGAGTCGTTGCCAACCCGTAGCGTCGGGGTTCGGGGTGACGTCTCGCGAGTGCACACTCAGCCCGTGGAGATCGGCTCCGATGACTTCTGCCACTGGCGCCCGATCAACCCGTACACCCACGAGTCCGAGACCTCGCCGTTCACGACGCAGTCTTCGCGCAACGTGCCTTCACGGACGAAGCCGAGTTTCTCCAGGACGCGAGCGGAGGCCGCGTTGCGCGTATCGGTCTCGGCCTGGACACGATTCAAGTCCAGGGTGTCGAACGCCCACTGCAGCAAGGCCCGCACGGCTTCGGTCGCGTAGCCCTGGCCCCACGCCGCGTCGTCGAAGCAGTAGCCCAGGGAAGCGCTGCGGTAGTCCGGGTTCCACCTCGTCAGGCTGCACCAGCCAAGGAACGCGCCGTCGGCGACACGATCGACGGCAAGTCGCGCCCCAGTGCCCGCGTCGGCAATCTCTCGGCACGCTGTTATGAACTGCTCGGCGCGACGACGTTCGTCCCAAGGCGGCGAGTCCCAGTACCGCAGCACGTAGGCGTTGCTGTGCATCGCGAAGAGGTCGTCCGCGTCAGCGTCGTTGAAGGTACGCAGTCGCAGGCGCGCGGTGTGCAGCGTGGGCGACGTCAATGACATGCGTGCCATGGTACGTCGCCACGGCTGTCACGCACCCACAATCCGTCCTCGCTCGTCGGGCGAACAGCACGACGTAGCGCATGGTGTGGTCGTCGTGAAAGGTGTCGAAGTGCCGCTAGCGCGTGTGCAGCACAGCGATGAACACCGGCGCGGGCGTGGCGAAATGAATGAAGTTATCGGGCATCGCCGGTGAGTTGCGCGCGATGACGAAGCTGTCGGTGAACCCTCCAGGCATCGTCGCGACGCCGTAGGGCTGATAATTGTCCGACGTGATCAAGATGTAGCGCGCCGTCACGGCGTCGACGAAGGCAACGTGGCCGGTGTTCCACTGTGCCACCGATCCCACTGAGGGCGTCGAATTGACCGCCGCCCCGTTGCTCAGGGCCGCGCTCGCCCAGCTCGACGCGTTAGCGCTCCACGAGAGCGTGATGCCACTTACTTGAAGTTGGTAGGCGACGTAGAGCGTGCAGTTATGCGGACCGTACTTATTGTGGCTGGGATACGAACCGCCGTAGTCGGCCCACGCCCACCCGCTCGGATGCGCGAGCCACGCCGCGTACCCTCCGTCCGTACAGGCGTAGCCCGGTGAGATGTTGGCGCAGCGCGGCGACTGGACGACGCCGTCTTCGCCGGTCCAGGGCAGTTCGTGGAAGGACGGACTCACGTTCGCTCCCGCCACACCGACGAGCGACAACTGCCAACCGGCGACGAGTGCCAGGAGCAGCGCGACGAGGACCGACATCCTTACCAACGCGTAACCCCACGTGAAGTGCCCACGACATGCTCCCCCATTGGGTGACAACGCTTACATCTGACCTACGGCGTGCGCAAATTGGTGGCAGTTTCCCTTTAAACACTGATGTATACAAAACAATTTTTCCGGGGCAGACGCCCTGGAGGATACGTGGGTCGCGGACCGTCGGCGAGTGCGTCACGGCGTTTGCGGACGGTTTTGGGCGGATCGGAAAGTCATCTCAGCCGTCGTGGCCCGCCATTCAGTGAGTCGAAGCTTCTCTCCCTACCTCTCCAACGGAGGCTCAGTCGCCTTCGCCGGACTGACTAACTTGGGGCTTGTCGTGGGGACGTCGCGTGGGCTGCTGCGTTCCTGCGGTTGAGGCGAGGGTCGACTAGATAGCTCGACGGGGGGACGCGATGCCAAAGGTCATTAAGGGCAACGCAGGGCGAACGCCGCCGGAGCCGTCGCCGGACCACGACGTCATCGACGATTGGTGCCGGCGCCAGATGCCTGATCTCCAAAACGTCGTGAGGAGCCTCGACGAGGCGATTCGAGCAACGCTGTCGGAACTTCACTACGCCGTGAAGTGGAAGAGGGCGTACTACGGACTACCGGCATTCGGATGGATCATCGAAATGGCCGCGTACGATGTTTCGGTCAACGTCGTCTTTCTGGGCGGTGCGGACCTTGACCCCCCGCCGCCTCTTGGAACCACCGGCCGAACTCGGTACCTCAAGGTGACCACCGTGGCGGAGGCCGAGCGACCAGACCTTCATCACTGGATCGAACAAGCGGGCCGCACCGCGGGTTGGGTGTAGAAGAGGACCCTAGAAACGCGGCGTGGCGACGAGACGTGACAGGTCAAGTTCCAAGCACTCGTGACTACTTCGTGATCGAGGGAGATCTCGTATCAGCGAACGTAGCAGCCACTCAAATTGAAAATTTCACGGTCATCCGGAAGACGTCGGTAGAGCTGAGATTGTGTACCTCATCGTCGTGGACTTCCGAGGTGAAGGCTACGCGGCCGAAGCCACTCAAGGACTCGTTAACTGGGCGCGTGAGCAAGGCCTAGAGATGGTCGTCGCAGCCGTCTCGCCGAAGAATCGCTGAAGTTGATCTCTTCAGATATCGGCTGGAGGATTCAGCCTCGCCCATCGTCGACTTGGGCAGTGAGGATGAGCGAGGTTGCGTGTGATCGCACGATTCCGTCATAAGTGATGGGACGAGCGGCCTCCTTCACCGCTCTCGCGAGCGCCAGCTGATCCTCCTCCGAAAGCTCAGCGACGGCCGACGCAGCCGGGGACGCGCGCAGCGTCAGAAAGAGCTGTTCCGTGCCACCTTCAAGCGTAAACGGCAGCTCAAGACTACGCACGTTCACGTTCGTGAAGCCGCTGTCGTTGACGAGTCGAGCCAACTCCTCCGAATCATGAAACCCCCAGGGACCGCCCTCGTACGCAGCCGCAACCTCGGCGCCGAGCACCCGTCCCAAGGCACTCGCCACGGCCGCGAACGGTGGACTGTCCACGATGGTGCACCAAACAGCAACGCCCAACCTTCCGCCGTGGCGCAAGGCTCGTCGCATTTCGCCCAGTGCGGCCGGTCGGTCGGGGAAGAACTGTAGGCCTTGCTGACAGGTCACCACGTCAAAGGCTTCGTTAGGGACGCGAAGTGCATCAGCCGGGCATTCCAGGTAGTCAATTGGCGCGCCGCGACCAACCGAGGCCTTCGAGCGAGCGAGGTCGAGCATCGCCGGGCTCAGGTCGCAGCCAGTAACGCTTCCCGAGGGCCCGACGCGAAGAGCGGCCTGTCGAGTCACCGTGCCAGGGCCACAGGCAACGTCCAAAACGGCGTCACCCTTCTCAAGTTTCACGTGATCAAGCAAGAGCTCGGCCCATGGCTCGAACAGTCGCGGAACCATGATCTCGTCGTAGAATCCCATGGCACTCGTCGACGCTGACGCGAAAGACGCGCTCCATTCCTGCCCGCTGACCATGGTTTCCCGACCTCCTTCGGCACTTCGACCCTCACCATTACACCTCAGTTCGTCGTCCTCCGCCAGAGGGCAGAACCTGATGGTTTTTTGGATCCGAAGTGCAACCGCGCACTTCTCGCTTGAGCCAAATCGGCCGTGATCAGTGCCGGACCGAGTCGACCGGATTGAGAGTACAAGAGGCCCGTTGGTTTCGAGGACCCGTAATGACACGACCGGTACCGAGCACTGGCGGCGTGAATCAAACAAGTTCCGACGAGTGACCATTCCGCTCTTAAACTTGCGGGCGTGACTGAACCTAGCGAACTGGCCCCTCGTCCCTTCTCCGCCGCACCCGATGAGGTCGAGGCACTTCTCGGTGCGTTGAACCGTAACCGGCGTACTTTCGCCTGGAAGACCGGTGGTCTCGACGCTAACGACATGCGCCGCACCCTCGGGCCGTCCAAACTTACCCTCGGTGGACTCACCAAACACCTGGCTCTGGTCGAAGATCACTATTTCACTCACCAACTGCTCGGCCGCGACTATCCAGCAGTCTGGTCACCAATGGCGGAGCACGACGACTGGGAGTGGACGTCGGCAAGCGACGACTCCCCCGAGGAACTTCGGACGCTCTGGCTTGAGGCCGTCGCACGATCTGACGCCGCCGTCGTCGAGGCACTCGCTGACGGCGGCTTCGACCGCCGACTCGCCATCTCAGAATGGACTGAAACACCTAACCTTCGCCGTACTGTCGTGGATCTCATTGAGGAGTACGCCCGTCACACTGGCCACGCCGACTTGATTCGCGAGTCAATTGACGGGCTGGTCGGAGAGGACGCGCCACAGTAGCGGGATCATCGCGTGGCACGTCAAACGCCGAGTTCCAGCCGTCAGCGAACTCAGTCGATGAACGCCAGGGGCCCCACGTGACAGATCCGCGACGTCGCGTTGGCGTCTAGGTACTACCGCCGACACTGATTCACTTGTATCGCGACCGCGGCCGCAGCTGAGTGCACACGTCGTAGGATCACCATTTACTCAATGCTGCTAACGAAGGCAACTCCGCCATCGCCACGTCCCGTCTCACCATCTGGCAACGTTGGGGCGTGGGCACCAGTGAAGTGTGGGATGAGTCAGAAGCGTCCACGTACGACGAGACCTCGAGCGACATGTTCGCACCCGACGTCCTTGGTCCGACGGCGGAGCTGCTGGCTGAGCTCGCGTTCGGCGGCCCTGCACTCGAGTTCGCTATCGGCACTGGACGCGTCGCGGTAGCCCTGCGAGGACACGGAGTGTCCGTAGCGGGGATTGATCTCTCCGAACCGATGGTCCGCCAACTTCGCCAGAAAGTTACGGAAGAAGAGGTTCCGGTGGTCGTCGGCGATATGACCACGGCGAGGATGCCGGGCTCATTCGCCCTCGTGTACCTCGTCTTCAACGCGCTGGCCAATCTTCAAACGCAGCAAGAGCAAGTCGAATGCTTCGTCAACGCCGCGAGACACCTCTTACCCGGAGGCAGGTTCGTAGTCGAACTTTGGGTGCCGGCCCTCCGTAGGTTGGCGCCCGGGGAGACTTCCCTCCTTTTTGACGTGTCCGAGGAGCACGTTGGATTTGACACGTACGACACCGCCACCCAGAGGTGCGCGTCACGTCACTTTTCTCTTGACGCTGACGGGAGTTACCGGAGTGATAGTGGGCACTTCCGGTACGCGTGGCCGAGCGAGTGCGACCTCATGGCGCAACTCGCTGGCCTAGAACCAGAGGCGCGCTACGGAGACTGGGATCGCCGGCCGTTCACCTCAAGCAGTGACAAGCACGTCTCCGTCTGGCAAAGACCGAGTTAGTGGCGAAGTGAGTGGGACCGCAAACGCAGACCCGGCACAACGGATCTGCTTGCCAGCGCTGGAGAGTCACGCGTGGCGCTTCCCTATGACTGAATCAGACGGACGTCGTCGAGGAACTTTCACCGCGAACTAGCAAATTTAGTTTGGACCAGTCGGGCTGGCATGCACGTCAAGTGCCCAGCGTTCGTCACCACCTTCAGCCGTCGCTCTACGAGCGGTCCGTCGACTTCGCACTGGCTTTGACCGTGCGATTCACGATCCAGGCGTGCTTACCTACCTGGCGGACGCGTGTGAATCCGAGGTCTTCGAATAATTCAACCGTTCCACTGAAGAGGAAACGGTCCTGAGCTTTGCGTCCCGACGTCGTCTCCGCAATCGCCTCGATGCGTCCACCACCCTCATGGGCGATGTGGGAGATGGCTCCTTCGAGCGCCATCCGGGCGATCCCCTTTCCGCGATGGCGCTTGTCCACGAAGATGCACGCGATTCGCCACTCCGCTGGCACCGGCGGGTCCCTGCGGTATTCGCGAGCGTGCTTCAGATCTAGGGAGTCCGAGACGCCGTACTGGCACCAACCTTGCGCGTTTTTCTCGTCGTCGAAGACCAGCGCCGCGTGCGCTCGTCCAGATCGGACCAGTTGCTCCTTGAGAGTTCGGGGATCGCTGACGCCGCGCTGGTACTCGACGTGGTTGGGGGCGCACCAGCAGCCTCCGTAGATTCCATTGTTGCGCTCGACGAGGTCCGCAAAAGCGTCCCACGTCTCGGCCTCGAGCCGACCGACCGTGTACTTGGTGCGCGGCATGGATTGAGTCTGGCACGCACCGGCGATCCCTTGTTCAGGTCACCGTGTAGAGATCACCGGCGCTCAACGCCCCCCGTCAACGGGGGAACTTTCGGTTCGCAATTGTTAGGGTCGAAGTCCCGACGCGACCGCTTAGGTACCAAGCATCGGCGATTGGCTGCCCAAGCCGCTCTGGTGTCAGAGAGCCGACCAACGCTCTTGTGACATCACACAGAGGTTCGAAGTTACGCACAGAAATTGCCATGAGAAACCACGCTTCGGTCTTTACTCCGTCCACCTGGCATGCTCTTTTCAGGCGATGGGAGAAAACCGTGAAGCTTTTACTGACGTCGAGCGGCATCACGAACCCGAGCATCCAAGACGCGCTCGTCAACTTGCTCGACAAACCTATTGCCGAATCGAACGCTCTCTTTATACCCACAGGTATGTATCCCTTCCCCGGCGGTGGCACCATGGCACTCGAGGCGGTCCGAGGACGGCCGACGAGTCCGCTCAGCGACCTTGGCTGGAAGTCCATTGGTTTACTAGAGCTCACGGCGCTACCCAGTATCCAGCGAGAGAGTTGGGTCCCCACCGTTGAAGCGACTGACGCGCTGCTCGTATGGGGCGGCAACGTCATGTACCTGAATTACTGGATGCGAAAGTCGGGCCTCTCCGACGTGTTACCGACACTTGAGCAGTTGGTCTACGTCGGAGTGAGCGCCGGCAGCATCGTGATGACGACGCACAACTGTGACTTTGAATCGAACCTGGAGTTCGTTCCCCACGACAGTGACATGGCCCTCGCCAAGCAACAAACGTTGGCAATCGTCGACTTCACGATGTGGGTTCACGTCGATAACCCGAATCCCATCTTTGAGGACCACACAATGGCCAACGTCGAGAAGTGGGCCTCGGGTGTGCCGGTGCCTACCTACGCCATCGACGATCAGACCGCGATCAAGGTAGAAGGCGAGAGCGTCGATGTCGTCACCGAAGGACACTGGAAGGTGTTCGCACCGAAGTCTTAACGCTCACCAACGATCTTCCGAGCGACCAGGTCTGCAACTTTCCAGACCAGTTAACGGTCCAGGTGGGCGGTGCGCCTCCAATTCTCGTCCCATTGGTCGAGTCGGGCTACGTGAAGGTGCCAGATAAATGGTATCGGAGACCCGACGCAACACGTCTGGCACCAAGCATTGGCGGCTTGATTCAAGGAGTTGGAAACTTGTGACGAAGAGTTTCAACTTCCGATGAAGGCCGCTCTCTACGCGTGCTTGAACTTTCGGGTTTGAGGGTTTGTACCCCGTCCTTCCGCCAGAGCTGGGGCAGAATGTGCCGGTGCGCACAACTTCAGCCAATGGGGATCGTCCAATTGTCGTGATATTAGATGGAGGCCCGCTCGACGGCAATCAGTTCGCCGAGATCGAGGGCGACGAGTTGAAGATCGTGATGTCTGACGGTCAGCAGCATCGGTACGTTCGAACGGGGAGCAGTCAGAAGCTCCCTGACGGACTTCTCGCCCAAGTCTTCGCTTGGGCAGGCCGCTACTACGGTCCCAAATGATTGGTGTCGGAGACCCGAAGCAGAAGATTTGCAACCAGTCAATGGTGGCGTATCTCGGGCAAAGTCTGATCCGGTCGATGACCCTATAAGACGGCTCCGCCGTCGACCAATCGGTACGACTTATCAGTCGCCCTCAAGGAAGCACTTGAGTTCACCAACGACGAGCTCCGGTGCCGTATCGATGGCGTCGTGACCCTGGCCGACAAGGCTCACGATACTGGCATTCAACATCGATGCCGCGAGGGCGCGAGTGATGTCGCTCGCCCAAGGAGGGCTCTTCGTGCCAAGGAGCAACAGCACCGGAGTCGTGACCTCTGGGGCGAGACTAGTGAGATTGACGCTCCGCAGTGCTTTGGCCTCTCGAGGAAGTGTTCCGTCGACAATCGGCAGAACATCGTAGGCTCCTAGTGCACTGCGGTACTCCTCGAAACGTTCGGCGCTAAGGCCAACGATCTCGGTAACGAAGCTGAACATCGCTCGTCCCGGTTTCCCCTCGGCTATCAAGGCTGTAACGCGCTCGACCCATTCGCTTGGAGCTGTCTGGGGTCCCGGCGGTTCGTAGAGCGCCACCCTCCGAAAGGGCGCTCGTTGAGCTGCTGCTCCAAGTGTGCAAGTCGCCCCGTAACTATGTGCAAAAACGTCAACCGGCGCGCCTTGCCTCTCTGCCAGAGAATTTGCTACCGCCGCAATGTCGTCGAACTCCTTCGCCATCAAGTAGGGATCGGAGTCACCACTTGACCCTCTGCCCCGACGATCCATCGCTGTGACCTGCCAACGTTCAGCCAGCGCCGACCATATGGGCCCCCATTGCTCAATTCGGCCCATTCCACCGTGCACGAGCAAGAGGGCCGATCCCGCGCCCGCCGACAAAAGACCGATGTCGACGCCGTCGGCGCCCGCCACTGAATACCTGGTCCCCTCCATCGAAACTCCTACGTGTCGCGAGCGATTGGGATTCTAACGTGGCACGACGTCGCTGATCCAGACCTGCGTGACCGTTCAAGAACCATTTATCTGAGGATTTCGACGCTACTGAAATCAACGCTCTCGTTAGATCACCAGGGGCGGTTTCAAGGGGTCCACGATGACGTGCGCGTCTTCACTGACGACTTCGAGCTGCTCGGTGAAGTGACCCTCGACGGTGGGCATTCCTACCAAGCGATGAGACGGGTCGACTAACTTCCCCCTCAGTGGTTCAACTGTCCTCGATGACCCGAGAGATCACAGTGGTGTCGGAGACCCGACGAAACAGGTCTGGTACCAATCACTGGAGACTGGAAGCCTGAATCGGGTTGAGGAGTCGGCCGAGAACTTCAAACAAAGCTTCGGATAGGTTCAGAGCCATGCCTACCGGTGCAATCATTCTGTTTGCCGCTGTCTTTGCAATTGCACTTGCCGTTGCAACCACCGTCATACTCTCTGACAGAAAGCGCCGTAACTCGAAGAGTGGTGCGGAGTTTGACTGGATCGTCAACGGGGGCTCAGGCGTCACTTGTATCAAGGTCGTCGGACCATTAGCGGGTGGCGCAACTGAAGCGGTGAACATCGCAGAGAGGGCTATAAGCAACGTCGGCGGAGTGAATCTTGAAATCGTAGGTAACGTCGTCGTTGGCTGGTCACCGGTTCCGGTGCTTGGGCTTGGATGGGCACCACAACAAATTGTTGTGAAGCTTGAGCCCGACGAGGATATTTCCTCGGCCTTCAAATGCTGCTGCCGACCTCGATTCGGAACGGCGATATATGACGCAGGGCAGAGTCGTCGATTAGCAGAGCGACTTGCGCAGGAGATCCGCTCACTTCTCCAATGGTGATGCGTAAAGTTGAGAGCGGAGACCCGACGTAAATGGTCTGGTATAAGGCACTGGCGTATAACTACCTAAGCCAATCTGGTGTCGGAGACGGGACTTGAACCCACACGCCCCTAAGGGCACCAGCCCCTCAAGCTGGCGCGTCTGCCTATTCCGCCACTCCGACGCGGCCTCCACTCTATCGCACTCGACGAATCGTTCGTAAAGCTAGCTGCCCGCGATTGGAGGCGCGATTGACCACGAGGGCAACTGATCGACGAATCCCGTCACGGTGAAACTGCTCTGCACCGTGACGAGCGAACTCGACCACACGACGAGCGAAGGCGGAGTGAAAAGCGGTCGAACCCAGTAGTCGCTCAACACCGTTTGGTCAAGTCGCAACCACGTGGCCGACGCGGTCACCGGGTTGAAGATCGCCGACGCTTGTTGGAACAGCGACGTCACCGGCGCCGATCGGTCGCCACTCGGGTACGTGTCTGGGTACGCCGGGCCGGTCCACGAGCGCGCGGTGTACGAAGGCGACGTCAACGTCGGGCGCGAGAAGATCGCCGCGTCGGCGACGCTCGTCGCGGCCGCGTGCGCCGCTCGTGTCTCGCTGTTGACGTCGACCAACGTCGCCGGAATTGCGATGCTCGCCCAGTCCTTCTTCACGAGTGCCGCCACCGCGTGATCGAGAGCGCTCGGTCCGACCGCGACGCGAATCGAGAGCAGGCGGCCCGTTGCGCTCACCCATCCCGACGAGGTTCGCTGAAAGCCGCTCTCCTTCAGGGTGTCGATCGCGCACGTCACGCAGTCGCTCACCCCGTCGGTGGGACCTCCGAGGATGGTCGTCGTCGTCGCCTGGCCCGTTGGGTTCGATCCCCCCGTGCCGGGATATTGACTCTGGCCCTGGGAGTAGACGGCTGACGCCGCCACCGACGGCGAGAACGTCACCGAGCCAAAGAGCGTGTCGATCATCGACTGGCGCAAGACGGACCAGCTGAGGGCTTGGCGGATGGCGAGTTGGTTGACGTACGCTTCGGCGGGCGCGAACGTCATCTCTTCGATGTTGCTCGACGACGAGATGCGGCTCACGAGCGTCGGACGCGAACTGAGCGGCAACAACGTCCCACTGTTGACGGTCAGGGAGTAGTCCGCCCAGATCTCGTGCGGTGTCGTCGGGAGGGCCTGCGAATCCGTGACGACGACGCGTCCGAATCGGTTCGTGTCGAGGGGCCAGGTCGGATTCATGTTCAACACGATTCGACTCGCGGAGGCGCTCTTCACCACGTAGGGACCGAGCGAGGGAAGGTTGACGAGATTGCTGATCGCGCAACCGTGGGCCGGACCCGGCGCCTCGACGTCTCGAAACAACAGGTTCCAGTCGGCGTAGGACGTCTTGAAGACGGCCGTCACGATGAGACCGTTCTTGGAGACGCTGAGCGACTTGATCGCGCGATACCCGTCACTGGTCTCACTCGCGAGGACCTTCGCGCGGTTCCACCAACTCACGAGGTCGTGGCCGTCGAAGACCATCGAGTTACTCCACGTCTGGTTGGGACTGATGGTGTAGCGCACCGTCTCTGGCTGCAGCGAGGTCAGTTCCGCCGAGGAGATAGGACCGTTTTGACCCACGAGCGTGCCGTTCGCGTTCGTGACGAAGGCCGACGGACGGATGAGGTCGAGGATCGCCGTCGTCGTCGGCGTCACGCTGTCGTCGAGGTACGAACAGCCGTTGAAGGGTCCCGGCAGTGAGAGCACCAGCGTGTGGGCGTTCTCGTTCGCCGTCGTGTACGGCAGGGCGCCCGAGTTCGCGATGGGGATCACGAACGCCGCGGAGCCGACGAGGGCCACAAAGGAGATCACCAGCGAGCGCCAGCTTCGACGCCACCGCATGGTCGTTACTGCAGGCGTAGATCGAGCGCCAGCGTGGCGAACGTGAACAACAGCGCGACGGCGATGGTGATCCGGTCGAGGTTGCGCTCCACCACGGTCGAACCCGTGGCGGCGGCGCCCATGGAGCCTCCCATGAGGTCCGAGATGCCACCACCTCGTCCCGAGTGCAAAAGGACGAGAAAGATCAACGCCACGGCCGAAACTGTCTCAATAGCGATGATTGCCCAGGTAAACATTGGGTCCTCCGATTAGCGATTTATAGCGTAGCAGTCGTCGCACGCCTGGAGGATGGCGTAGAACGATTCGGCCTTCAGTGACGCTCCCCCGACGAGGAATCCGTCGACGTCGCTGTCACGAACCAACGTGGGCGCGTTCTCGGCGTTCACCGAGCCGCCGTAGAGGACGTGCGGGGCACCAAACGACAGTGAACGAAGGACGCTGCGCAGATACGCTGTCATCTCACGAACCTGCTCCGCGGTCGCGACGACGCCCGTGCCGATGGCCCACAGGGGCTCGTAGGCCACGGTGACGAGGGCGTGGAATTTCTCGTCCAGCCCGCGAAGCGCGCTCTCGAGCTGCGCCTTGACGAACGCCTCGTGCTCGCCGCTTTCACGAAGGACGAGCTCTTCGCCGACGCACAGCACGGCGTGTTGGCCGGCGCGCACGACGCTGAGCAACGTCTCGGCGACGACGTCGTCATTCATGAAGTAGTGCACGCGCCGTTCGGAGTGGCCGACGAGCACCCACTCGACGTTCAGGCGCTTCAACATCGACGTCGAGATCTCGCCCGTGTGCGGACCGTTCTCCTGGGCGTTCACGTGTTGCGCGCCGAGGCCGATGGCAAAACGCTCGGAGTCGATGATGGAACTGACGCTGCGCAGGTCGACGAAGGGCGCCGCCACGACGACGTCGGTGTGCTCGACGGGTCGATTCTTCATCAAGACGCCGAGTTGTTGCACCAGGTGCAGGGCCTCGACGAAGTCGAGGTTCATCTTCCAGTTGCCAATGACGAGGGGTCGGCGGGTGGTCATCTAGTTCCAGGGACTTTCGCGAAGGGCCCGCAGGCCGGGCAGGTCGCCGAGTTCGACGAGCTCGAGCGACGCGCCGCCGCCAGTGGAGACGAAACTCACTTGGTCGCTGAGCCCGTAGGAACCGAGGGCCGCGACCGAGTCACCGCCACCCACGACGCTCACGGCCGAGGAGGACGCGATGGCCCGGGCGACGGCTTCGGTGCCCGCACCAAAGCGAGGGTCCTCGAAGACGCCCATGGGACCGTTCCAGAGAATCGTCGCGGCGCCCGCGATCGCAGCTTCGAAGACCTCGGTGGACGTACGACCGATGTCGAGACCCTCGAAGCCGTCGGGAATGTTCTCGCCGAAGTCGATCGGGACCTCGTCGCCACCGTCGGGACCAAAGGGCGAACCGGTCGCGAGGCCCCGCGCGTCGACCGGGATCAACACGTTGCCACCTTCGAGCAGCGCCGCGCACTCCTCGAGGTACGAGCCGTCGAAGAGCGACGAGCCGATGGTGCGACCTTCGGCGACGGCGAACGTGTATGCCATGCCCCCGCCGACGATGACCACGTCGGCCTTCTGCGCGAGGACCTTCATGATGCCGAGCTTGTCCTTCACCTTGGCGCCACCGGTGACGGCCACGAACGGACGGGCCGGGGACTCCAAGAGCGCGAGCAGCGTCGCGACCTCGCGCTGGAGGTTGGACCCCGCGGCGCTCGGGAGCAGCGTCGGGGGCACCATGATCGACGCGTGCGCGCGGTGCGACGCGCCGAAGGCCTCGTTGACGTAGTAGTCGAAGCCTTCGACGAGCGAAGCGCCAAAGGCCGGATCGTTCGACTCCTCGCCGGGGTGAAAGCGAAGGTTCTCCATCAGTTCGACTTCGGGACGCAGCGCGTTCAGACATCGTCGAAGCGGCGCCACGTCGTAGCGCTCGTCGACGCGCCCGTCAGGTCGCCCGAAATGGGTACACGCGACGACCGTCGCGCCCCGTTCGAGCAGGACCTCAAAGAGGGGCATCGTCGAGCGCAGTCGGAAGTCGTCGGTGACGGTGAGGACACCGTCCACCTCGGCGACGGGCGCGTTGAAGTCAACGCGCACGAGGATCCGCTTACCTTCGAGGCTCCCCCATCGATCGATCGACGGCAGCGTCACGGACACGGAGTTAGCGCCCGACGTGGCGCGCGAGGTCGACCAGACGGTTCGAGTAGCCCCACTCGTTGTCGTACCAGCCGAAGACCTTCACGAGGCACTTCGCCTCGTCGATCGGCTGGACCATGGTCATGAGCGAGTCGAAAGTGCACGACGCGGGACTGCCCACGATGTCCGACGACACGATTGGCTCGTCGGTGTAGACGAGGATTCCCTGCAGCGCACCTTCCGAGGCCGCCTTGAAGGTCGCGTTGATCTCCTCGACACTCGTCGAACGCACGATGGCGGTGAAGTCGGTGATGCTCCCGACCGGGATGGGCACCCGCAACGACGTGCCGTCAAGGCGACCCTTCATCGAGCTGAGCACCAGACTGGTCGCGCGCGCGGCGCCCGTCGAGGCGGGCACGATGTTGAGCGCGGCCGCGCGCGCACGGCGAAGGTCCTTGTGCGCGAGGTCGAGCAGGTTCTGGTCGTTGGTGTAGGCGTGAATCGTCGTCATGAGACCAGCGTCGATGCCGAAGGCGTCGTCGAGCACCTTCACCATGGGCACGAAGCAGTTCGTCGTGCACGACGCGTTCGAGATGACGAAGTCCTTCGTCGCGTCGAAGGTGTCCTCATTGACGCCCATGACGAACGTCGCGTCGGCGTCGCCCGAGGGGGCGGAGATGATGACGCGCTTCGCGCCGGCCTCCAAGTGCGCGCTGGCGGCGGCGTGGGTCGTGAAGATGCCCGTCGACTCGACGACCACGTCGATGCCCAGTTCGCCCCACGGCAGGTCGGCGGGGTTGCGCTCGGCGAAGACCTTGATGGCGTAGGAGCCGACGTGAAGTTCGTTTTCGCTGACCCTGACGTTCTGGTCGAGGACGCCCTGGGTCGAGTCGTACTTCAAGAGGTGGGCGTTGGTCGCGGGAGGCACCAAATCGTTCAGTGCCACGATCTCGACGTCAGGGTTCGCGAGCGCCGCGCGCAAGAAGCCACGCCCTATTCGTCCAAATCCGTTAATTGCGACCCGTGTCACCACTGGCGTCTCCTTCTTCGTCGGTCAACTATCTTCGCACTTCTTCGAGAACGGCCAATGCCAATTTTTGCACATCGTGCGTGAGGCCCGTCGACGTCGCGAGGTCGCGCACGTGGGTCGTCACCGTGCACGGGTCACCGGCGAACGCGGAGCGCTTGTCGACGAGGACGAGGTCGACCGTTACGCCGTGGCGTTCGAGCGCGTCGACGTGGTCCTGGAGCGAGAAGCCCTCGGTCTCGGGAATCTGGACGTGCAGGTTCGCGACGTAGATCTTCGTCGCCTTCGTTCCCGCCAACGCCTGGGTGATGCCGGGCACCACGCACGCGGCAAGGACGCTCGTGAAGAGCGAACCGGGGCCGATGAGAATGACGTCGGCGCGTTCGATGGTCTCGACGGCCACGATGGGCGCGGCGGCGTTCGAGGGCTCGAGACTGATGCGTCGAATCGAGGACGAGCGCGCCACCTCGCTCTGGCCCCGCGTCGAACCCGCCTCCGTCGTCGCGAGGAGCACCACGCCCTCACAACTGGCGGGCACGATCGTCCCGGTGACGCCCATGACCTGCGCGACCGCCCGTACCGACTCTTCGAGGTCGCCCGTCGCGTCGAGAAGTCCTACCAGCAACAGGTTGCCCACGGCGTGCCCGCGCAGTTCGCCGACGTTGAACCGATGTTCGAAGGAAGCGGTGAGGGGATTCTCGGGGTCAGCCAGCGCGCCGAGGCATTTTCGCAGGTCACCTACGGCCGCCACGTTGAGCATCGCGCGTAGTCGCCCCGTCGATCCGCCGTCATCGGCGACCGACACGACGCCCGTGACGTCGGGCGAGACGATCTTCAACGCCCGAAGCGACACCGCGGTGCCGTGGCCACCACCAACGGCCACGACCTTCATCGGGCAATATCGCGATGGAAGACGGCGTTGTCGAGATTGAGCCGGGCCCGGATCTCCTCGGCGATGGCGACACTGCGATGGCGCCCGCCCGTGCAGCCGATCGCGATGGACAGGTAAGACTTCCCCTCTTTGGCGAAGGCCGGGATCTGCCACTCGAGCAGAGCCGTGACGTCCTTCAAGAAGTGCTGCGCGGGCTCTTGGTCGAGGACGTAGCGCGCGACGGGCTCGTCCAAGCCCGTCAGTGGCCGCAGTTCGTCGATCCAGTGCGGGTTCGGCAGGAATCGGCAGTCGAAGACCAGGTCGACGTCACTCGGGATGCCGTAGGTGTAGCCGAACGTCACCAGCGAGACCCGCAACGACTCCATCGCGCTGGCGTCAGTGAAGGTCTCGACGATGCGGCGTCGCAGTTGGTTCGTGTTGATCGAGCCCGTGTCGATGACGAGGTCCGCGGCGTCACGGATCGACGCCAGCGCGACGCGTTCGCCCGCGATGGAGTCGGCCAGGGTCGACTCGGCGAACGGGTGGCGGCGTCGGTTGCCCTCGAATCGCCGGATCAGCACGTCGTCGGGCGCGTCGAGAAAGAGGATCTTCGCCTTGTCGTGACGCGTCAGCAGCTCGTTCTTCACCGCCAGCACGTCGTCGGGCACGACACCCCCGGAGCGTCCGACGATGAAGGCGACGCCCGCGTAGTCGTGCGAACCGGCTGACGCCAGTTCACCGACGCGCACCACGAGCTCGAGGGGCAGATTGTCGATGACGAACCAACCGAGGTCCTCCAGCGCAGCCGAGACCGTCGAGCGGCCCGCGCCCGACATGCCCGTGACGAGAAGGACCTCACTCATCCGCTCCACCCTTCGTGGGCCGTGGAATCGACGGCGCCTGTAGATGATCGTAGAGCCTCGTCGCGACGTCACTCGGCAGCCAGGCCAACGCCTCGAACTCTTCGAGCGTCGCTTGACGAAGCGCGTTGAGCGAACCGAAGGCGCCGAGGAGTCGTTCGCGACGCGCCGGTCCGAGACCCTCGACGCCCTCCAAGGACGAGGCGACCATCGACTTGCCACGCTTCGAACGGTGGAACGTGATGGCGAAGCGGTGCGCCTCGTCGCGGATCCGTTGGACCAGGTAGAGACTCTCCGAACCGCGTTCGAGCGCGATCGGCACCGAACTACCCGGTCGGTAGAGGAGCTCCTCACGCTTCGCGAGTGCCGTGAACTCCACGAGTCCCGTCAAGTCGAGCGAGCGAGCGGCCTTCTCCGCGGCGTGCAGCTGGGGCAGTCCCCCGTCGATGATGATGAGATCGGGACGACGGAACTTGGTGCTGCCCTGGTGCTCCTCCCAGTGCGAGAGTCGGCGACGGACCACCTCTTCCATGGCGCCTACGTCGTCGTTGCCCAGGACCTCTTTGACGTTGAAGTTTCGATAGTCGCTCTTCACGGGCAGCGCGTCCTCGAACACCACCATCGAACCCACGTAGTTCGTCCCTTGGAGATGGCTCATGTCGAAGCACTCGACGCGGTACGGGGGCTGCTCGAGTGACAGTGCGGCGCCGAGCTCTTGCAACGCTCTCGAGCGCACGTTGTGATCGGCTTGACGCCGTAGCGAGTCGCGGTCGATCACGGCCTGTGCGTCGTGGGCGGCGAGTTCGACGACGCGACGGCGCTTGCCGCGTTGGGCGGCGACCACCTCGACGGGTTTACCACGGACGTCGCTCAGGTACTGCGTGATCAGCGACGTCGCGAGCGCGGCGCGTTCCACGACGACGACACCGGGCACGCCGTCGGCGTCCAGGTACATGTCGGTCATCGCGTTCTCCAAGATCTCGCGGTCGTCCTCGTCCATCGAACGATCGACGAGATGGACCGTTCGACCGATGATCCGTCCGTAGCGGACACGAAAGCGCACGAGGGCGGCGCGACTGCCCTCGCTCGCGAGGGCGATGACGTCGAGATTCGAGTGGTCGTCGAGGACGACGCTCTGGGCACTCGCGGCCCGCTCCAGGGCCGCGAGCCCGTCGCGCGCCTTGGCGGCCGCTTCGTAGTGTTGCTGTCTCGAGGCCTCGTCCATTTGACGCTGCAAGAGGTCACGGAGTTGACGTACGTCGCCTTCGAAGAAGCGCGCCCACGCCGCCGAGAGCGCCTGGTAGCCCTCGGGGTCGATCTTGCCCACGCAGGGACCGGAACACTTGCCGATGTCGTAGAGCAGGCACGGACGATTGATGCGTTGTTGGTAGTTGAACTTGTGCTTCGAGCACGAACGAAGCGGGAAAGCCTGCAACAGCTCGTCCATGGTCACGCGCAGCGCCCGCACGTCGACGTAGGGGCCGAAGTAACGAACGCCCTTCACGTGTTGGGCTCGTGTTATGTACGGCGCCGCGAAGGGCGTACGCGAGTCGAGCGCCACGAAGGGGAAGCTCTTGTCGTCCTTCAAGCGCATGTTGTAGCGCGGTTGGTTGTCCTTGATGAGTTCGTTCTCGAGGATCAGCGCGTCGAGTTCGTTGGGCGTGACGATCCACTCCACCGTCGCCGCCTCCGCCATGAGCAACTGCGTCTTTTGACTCAGACCCTCGGTGCGCTGGAAGTAGCTCGACAGTCGCTGCGCGAGGACGCGGGCCTTACCGACGTAGATGACGGTGCCGCGTTCGTTCTTGAAGAGGTAGCACCCACTCTGGCGCGGGATGCCCGAGGGCTTCGCCAGCATTAGGCCCGACCGTTACCGCTGAGCACCTCTTTAAGGACCGTGCCCGTGGCGGTCTCGAGTTTCGCGATGTGCTCGGGTGTACCCTCGCCCACGACCAGTCCACCGCGGCGACCACCTTCGGGACCGAGGTCGATGACCCAGTCCGCGGTCTTGATGACGTCGAGGTTGTGTTCGATCACGAGCACGGTGTTGCCCTGGTCGACGAGGCGGTGCAGCACCTGCAACAGGCGGTTGACGTCCTCGAAGTGCAGGCCCGTCGTCGGCTCGTCGAGCACGTAGAGCGTGTGACCGGTCGGACGGCGCGCGAGCTCCGTCGCCAACTTCACGCGCTGCGCCTCGCCACCCGACAGCGTCGGCGCCGGCTGACCGAGTCGAACGTACCCGAGACCCACGTCCACGAGACTCTGCACGTGACGAAGGATCAGCGGCTGACGATCGAAGAACTCCAGCGCGTCGGCGATCGGCATCGCGAGGACGTCCGCGATGGACTTACCCCGGTACAAGATCTCGAGCGTCTCACGGTTGTAGCGCGCTCCGTCGCAGACGTCACAGTTCACGTACACGTCGGGCAGAAAGTGCATTTCGATCTTGATGGTGCCGTCACCCGCGCACGCCTCGCAGCGCCCGCCCTTCACGTTGAAGGAGAAACGTCCGGGCTGGTAGCCGCGCACCTTCGCCTCTTGGGTCTCGGCGAAGAGTTTGCGGATCTTGTCAAAGACGCCCGTGTACGTCGCGGGATTCGAGCGCGGCGTACGCCCAATCGGCTGCTGGTCGACGGCGACCACTTTGTCGAGGTTCTTCACGCCGAGGATCGTGTCGTGCTCCGCGGCCTTGGTCTTCGCCCGATTGATCTGGCGTTCGAGTGACGCGAGGAGGATGGCGTTGATGAGTGAGGACTTGCCCGAACCCGAGACGCCGGTCACCGCGACGAAATCGCCCAGGGGTATGTCCACCGTGACGTTTTGCAAGTTGTTGGCGCGAGCGCCCTTGATGGTGAGGCGTTTGCCGTCACCGAGACGTCTCGTCGCGGGAACCGCGATGGACTTGGCGCCCGAGAGGTACTGACCCGTCAGTGAGCGCTTGTTCTTCAGCAGTGCCTCGTAGTTGCCCGCGTGGACCACTTCGCCACCGAACTCACCGGCGCCGGGACCGATGTCCACGATGAAGTCGGCGAGGCGAATCGTCTCCTCGTCGTGTTCGACGACGATGACCGAGTTGCCGAGGTCGCGCAACCGCTCGAGGGTCGCGATGAGGCGTCGGTTGTCTCGTTGGTGCAGACCGATCGATGGTTCGTCCAGCACGTAGAGCACACCCACGAGGTAGCTACCGATCTGACTCGCCAGGCGGATTCGCTGCGCTTCGCCTCCCGACAACGTCGCCGACGCGCGGCTCAACGTCAGGTAGTCGAGGCCCACGTCGATCAAGAACGTCAGACGTTCGACGATCTCCTTGACCACTTGGTGCGCGATCGTCTCTTCACGCTTGGTGAGGGTCAACGCGTCGAAGTAGGCGATCGCCTCGTCGATGGTGAAGGAGTTGACGTCGGCGATGTTGCGCTCGTGCACCCGCACGGCCAAGACCTCGGGCTTCAGACGTTGACCCTTGCAGGCGTGGCACTCCACCTCACGCATGAACTGCTCGGCCTGCTCACGCGACCAGTCTCCGTCGGCCTCGTTGCGCTTTCGTTCGAGCCACTCCACGATGCCGTTGTAGGTCGTCTCGTAACTGCGGACCCGTCCGTATCGGTTCTTGTACTTCACGGGTACCGTCTTCGAGTCGACGCCGTAGAGGACGAGCTTTCGGTCCTTCGCTCGCAGCTTCTTCCAGGGCGTGTCGACGTCGAAGCCGCCCAAGGTCGCAATACCCCCGATGAGTCGTTCGAAGTACTTGAAGCGCGCACCGGCCCAAGGAGCGAGCGCGCCGTCGGCGAGCGACAACGTGTCGTCCGGCACGACGAGGTCAGGGTCCACCTCGTAGCGAGTGCCGAGACCTGTGCACACGGGACACGCGCCGTAGGGAGAGTTGAAGGAGAAGTCGCGCGGCGCCAGCTCACCGAAACTGATGCCGCAGTCGGTACAGGCCATCTTCTCGGAGAACTGCACCATCTCGTCGTTGTCCAAGAACAGGAACTTGACGACACCCTTGGTGAGCTTGAGTGCCGCTTCGACGGATTCGGTCAAGCGCTGACGATTGGCCTTCTTCACCGTCAAACGATCGAGCACCACGTCGATGGTGTGCTGTTCGTAGCGGGCCAAGGTCAACGAGTCGCGCTCCGAGAGTTCCATGACGACGCCGTCGACGCGCACGCGCGAGAAGCCCTGTCCGGCGAGTTCGTTCAACAGCGTGCTGTACTCACCCTTTCGACCCTCCACCACGGTCGCCAGCACGAGAAAACGTTCGCCGTCGCCGCGCGCCAACACCAAATCGACGATCTGCTGGGGGGTCTGACTCGAGATGGGCTTGCCGCAGTTCGGACAGTACCGAACCCCGATGCGCGCAAAGAGCAGACGAAGGTAGTCGTGGATCTCGGTGATGGTGCCCACCGTCGAGCGTGGGTTGCGCGACGCCGTCTTCTGGTCGATCGAGATCGCCGGCGAGAGACCCTCGATGAACTCGACGTCGGGCTTGTCCATCTGTCCGAGGAACTGGCGGGCGTAGGCCGAGAGACTCTCGACGTAGCGGCGCTGACCTTCGGCGTAGATGGTGTCGAAGGCCAGCGAGGATTTGCCGGAACCCGACAGCCCCGTGAACACCACCAACTGGTCGCGCGGGATCTCCACGGAGAGGTTTTTCAGGTTGTGGACCCTTGCTCCCTGGACCCGAATCGACTTAGACATAGGGGGAATCTACCGGTTCTTCGACGCTTATCAGGCCGTCGCTCGTGGCGAGGAACTGGCGCTGGAGGTTCTGCAAGGTGTCGCGAAGTACGGACGCCTCCTCGAATCGGAGCTCGCCCGCGGCGAGCAGCATCGCCTCTTCGACGCGGGCGATCTCGAGACTCAGATCGTCGGGCAGGACCCCGTCGAGGGAGGAGACCCCGTGGACCTTCGACGTGACCTCACGAGGCGCTTCGCTGCGCAGGCGATTCAAGATGTCCGCCACGTTCTTCATCACCGTTTGGGGCTCGATGCCGTGTTCCTCGTTGTAGGCGATCTGGAGGAGTCGGCGCCGCTCGGTGAGCGAGATCGACGCGCGCATCGAGTCGGTCATGCGGTCCGCGTAGAGGATGGCCTGACCGTTAGAGTTCCTCGCCGCGCGTCCGATCGTCTGGGTGAGGGCGCTGCGCGAACGCAAGAAACCCTCCTTGTCGGCGTCGAGGATCGCGACGAGCGACACCTCGGGCAGGTCGAGGCCCTCTCGCAAGAGGTTGATGCCGACCAGGATGTCGAACTCCCCCAGTCGAAGGGAGCGAAGTATCTCGATCCGTTGGATGGTGTCGATGTCGCTGTGAAGATACTGCACGCGGTAGCCACCCTTGGTGAGAAAGGTGGTGAGGTCCTCGGCCATGCGCTTCGTGAGCGTGGTGATGAGGGCGCGCTCCCCTCTCGCGATGACGACGTCGAGCCGTGCGCGCAAGTCGTCGATCTGGTTCTTCGTGGGCACGACGAAGACTTCGGGGTCGAGCAGTCCCGTCGGACGGATGACCTGTTCGACGATCTGGTCGGAGTGTTCGATCTCATAGGGGCCGGGCGTCGCCGAGACGAAGACCATCTGGGGGACGAGTTCCATGAACTCGTCGAAGTTCAAGGGACGGTTGTCGAGAGCGCTCGGGAGACGAAACCCGTGCTCCACCAGGGTCAGTTTTCGCGACCGGTCCCCCGCGTACTGCCCTCGCACCTGCGGCACCGCCACGTGCGACTCGTCGATCACGACGAGGAAGTCGTCCGGAAAGTAGTCGAGCAACGTGAACGGTCGTTCGCCGGGACGACGGCCGTCGAGGTGCGCCGAGTAGTTCTCGATGCCCGCGCAGATGCCCGTCTGTTCGAGCATCTCGAGGTCGTGCTCGGTGCGCGAACGAAGACGTTGCGCCTCGAGGAGTTTGCCCTCGTGCTGGAAGATCGCCAACTGTTGTTGAAGTTCCGCCTCGATGGTCTGACCGGCGCGTTGCAGCGTGGCGAGACTCGCGGCGTAGTGCGACGCCGCGAACAGGGTGAACTCGTTGACCGTGCCACGAAGCTCTTGCGTGATCGGATTGAAGAAGGAGATCTCCTCGATGACGTCGTCGAAGAACGACACCCGCACGGCCTCGTTGCTGTACGCGGGCTGCACCTCAAGGGTGTCACCCTTCATACGGAAAGTCCCCCGGTCGATGACGAGTTCGTTTCGTCCGTACTGCATCTCCACCAAGCGACGAAGGAGCGCTCGCTGCTCGAAGTGACCGCCGACTTCCAGGGGCAGCATTCGCTCGCGGTACTCGAGGGGTGATCCGAGTCCGTAGATGCACGACACCGACGCGACGACGATCGTGTCGCGATGCGTCAGCAGCGAGGACGTCGCGGCGTGTCGGAGGCGATCGATCTCTTCATTGACCGAACTGTCCTTCTCTATATACGTGTCCGTGCGAGGGATGTAGGCCTCGGGTTGGTAGTAGTCGTAGTACGACACGAAGAACTCGACACGGTTCTTCGGCAGCATGTCTCGAAGCTCTGACGCCAACTGCGCGGCGAGCGACTTGTTGGGCTCGAGGATCAACGTCGGTCGTTGCACGCGCTCCACCAGCCACGCGATCGTCGCGGTCTTGCCACTTCCGGTGATGCCTTCGAGGGTCTGATAGCGAAGACCGTCCTCGACGCCTTGGGTCAACGCGGCGATCGCTGTTGGTTGATCACCCGCGGGCTGAAACGGCGACTCGACGAGAAACTCGGTCACCGCACACCGGCGGCCGTGAGCGCCGAGTCCAGTTGTGCGAAGAGTTCCTCCAGCGAGCCGTCGTTGACCAGCACTCGATCAGCCATGGCCTCTCGCTCTTCATTGCTCATCTGCGCGGCCAGGCGAGCGCGCGCGTCGTCTTCGTCGAACCCGCGTTGTTCCGTCAACCTCGTGAGAGCGATCGCTGGATCGACGACGACCGCCCACACTTCGTCGAGTCCGAAAGTGTCGCGGTGTTCTGGTCGATAGAGCGGCAACGCGATGAACACGACGTCCGCGTCGGTATCGTCGAGTTCGCGACTGATCTCTTTTGCGATATAGCCGTGGGTGATGTGATTCAGTCGACGAAGAGCACTCGCGTCGTGAAACGCGACGTCGGCCATGAACTTTCGATCGAGCTCACCCGTCGGCGTCAGTACGGCTGTACCGAACGCGTCACGTAGCGCGACCCACGCGGGTTCGCCTTTTTCCACGACCTTTCGTGCGATCACGTCAGCGTCGATCACGGGCCAGCCCAACCCCGCGAGACGTTCAGAAAGAATAGTTTTACCCGCTCCGATACCGCCCGCGAGGGCAACCCTTTTCACACGTCCACGGTACTCATGGCTTGTGACATCCCGTCCCGCGCTCTCCGGGGGTTACCAATGCGTACGGTGGCGTTGGCTAATGTCCTTAGAGGTCCCAGAGGGGGAACGTTGGCTCGATATTTAGTGCGGCGACTGATCATGCTGATCGTCATCGTCTTCATCATCACCGTCGGAGCGTTCTACCTCATTCACCTTTTGCCCGGGGATCCGGCCGTGGTGATCCTCGGCACCGGCGACAGCCCCGCGAACCGGTTGAAACTCTTCAAGGAACTCGGCCTCAACAAGCCGATTTTCGAGCAGTATTTCGTGTGGATAAAGAACGTCCTGCACGGAAACCTCGGTACGTCCTTCATCTCGCAGACCTCGGTCTGGAGCACCATCAAGACCGCCCTGCCCATCGACGTCGAAATCATCGTCCTCAGTCAGATCCTGGCGTTCGCCGTCGCGATTCCCACGGCAATGCGCAGCGCCCGCAAGCCCGACGGGTGGTTGGACCGGATCCTTAGCGCCGGGAGTTTCACCCTGCTTTCAATCCCCTCGTTCGTCATGATCGTGTTGTTGGTGCTCATCGTCGCCATCAAACTCGGCGTGCCCCACACGGGCCCCTCGTCGTACGTCTCGCTCAGCTCGGACTGGATTGGCAACCTCGAGAGCCTCGCGCTGCCCTCGTTCACGTTGGCAGTCGGAAGCTACGTCGTGTACTACCGCGTCCTGCGCAGTGACCTCATCGCGACGTTGCAAGAGGAGTTCATCACGATGGCGCGCTCCAAGGGCATCAGCCAGCGCCGCATCATGTGGCGCCACGCCTTTCGACCCTCGACGGTGGCGCTACTCGGGACGGCCGGCGTCAATATCGGCGGTCTCCTCGCTGGCGGGTTCATCGTCCAGTACCTCTTGAGCATTCCCGGGCTCGGCTACACCTTGATCTCGTCAATCGGTCTGAGTGACTACCTCGTCGTCCAGGGCATCGTGCTCGTCGTCTCGGTCGGGGTCATCCTCATCAACTTCGCCTTTGACATCGTCGTGAACATCGTCGACCCGAGGATCAGCCGTGAGTAGCTCCATTGAAGTCAACGAGATGGTCGAAGAGGCCGGTGTCCACGACCGTCCCGAGCGAAAGAAGAAGTTGGGCCTGTTGTTCTGGCTCTGCGTGGGCTGGATCACGCTCAATTTCCTTGCCGCCATCCTCGCCAACGTCCTGCCACTCCAGAGCCCGATCTTCCAGAACTACTCGTTCATCAACGCGGGACCGTCGCTGCACCACCTCCTCGGAACCGATGACCTGGGGCGCGACATCTTCTCTCGCGTCGTTTACGGTTCGCGCGTCTCCATCGAAGTCAGTCTCGGAGCGATGGTCATCGGCTTCGGTGTGGGCGCGCCACTAGGGATGCTGGCGGCGTATCGGCGCGGAAAGTTCGACGCGATCTTGTCGTCTGTCATGTACGTCTTCCTGGCCTTTCCCGCCATCATCGCCACCATCGCGGTGCTCTCGTTTTGGACGCCACGGTCGCTCTTCAAGATCATCGTCGTTATCGGCGTCGCGTCGATACCCCTCGTGTATCGCGTGATTCGCGGTGCCGCGATGACCGTGGCGACGAAGGACTACGTCGTCGCGGCCAAGGTCCAAGGCGCAACGGATCGACGGATCCTCATGAAGGAGTTGCTGCCGAACGTGGCACCAATCGGGGTCTCATTCCTCCTCGTGGGCATCGCGACCGTCGTGACGCTCGAAGGTGCGCTCGCCTTCCTCGGACTCTCGGTGAACGCGCCGACTCCGTCGTGGGGCAACATGATCAACGAGAGCCTCTCGCGACTGCAACTCAATCCCTGGCTCGCCGTCTTCCCCTCGCTCGCCATGTGCCTGTTCTTGTTGTGCTTGAACTTCATCGGCGACCGACTGCGCGCGCACTTTGACGTGAGCGAGGGAAAACTGTGAGCACCGAACAGAAGCTCCTCGTCGTCAAGGACCTCGCCACGACGTTTCACACGCCGTCGGGACCACTGCCCGCCGTGGGCGGCGTCTCGTTCGACCTCAACCAGAACGAGACCCTCGGCATCGTCGGCGAGTCCGGCTCGGGTAAGACGGTGCTCTCACGGACCATCATGGGCTTGCAACCTCGGGCCAACGTCGAGGTGAGCGGTTCCGTGCTCTTGAACGGCTTCGAAGTCGTCGGCGCGAGCGAGAAGGACAAGCGAAGCATCTGGGGCCTCGAAGTAGCCATGATCTTTCAAGACCCGATGACCTCGCTCAATCCGGTGATGCGCGTAGGCAAGCAGATCGACGAGATCCTGCGAGTACGTCTCGGCATGGACCGCGACGCCGCCAAAGCCAGGGCCATCGAACTCCTCGATCTCGTGGGCATCTCCTCACCGGCCGAGCGCTACAAGGTCTTTCCCGGCGAGCTCTCCGGTGGCATGCGTCAGCGCGTCGTGATCGCGACCGCCCTCGCGGGTTCACCCAAGTTGCTCATGGCCGACGAACCCACGACCGGACTCGACGTCACGATTCAGGCCCAGATCTTGAACTTGCTCGAAGAGTTGAAGGAACGAATGAAGATGTCCGTTGTCCTCGTGACGCACGACCTCGGCGTCGTCGCGACGCGGACGTCGCGGATCATCGTGATGTACGCGGGACGCATCGTCGAGATGGGTTCCACGCGTGAGGTGTTCGCCAACCACCGCATGCCCTACACGCGGGCGCTCCTCGAGGGCTCGCCTAAAGTCTCGAACCCCTCGCACACCCGCCTGCTCGCCATTCCCGGTCGACCGCCGAACCTGCTCAACCTGCCCAAGGGCTGTAGTTTCGCTCCGCGCTGCTCCTTCGCGACGGATCGCTGCCGCGAAGAGCGACCCGAACTCGAAGCCGCCAGTGAGCCGGGCCACACGTTCGCCTGTTGGAATCCCCTACCCGTGAAGGAACGAGCCTCCGCGTGAGCGACGCCACCCAGCCACTCTTGAAGGTCCGCGACCTCACGATCACGTTCGGTTCGCGCCGACGTAAGTTGAGTGCCGTCGCCGGTGTCAGCTTCGACATCTACGAAGGTGAGACCCTCGGGCTTGTCGGCGAGTCGGGGTGCGGCAAGTCCACGACCGGCAAAGCGCTCATGCGCATTGTCGAACCATCGAGCGGGTCGATCGAGCTCGAAGGAATCGAACTCACCACGAAGAGGGGCAAGGACCTCCGCAACTTTCGAACACGCATGCAGATGATCTTCCAGGACCCGATCAGCTCGCTCAACCCCCGCCGACGGGTGAAGGACATCGTCGCGGAACCCCTCGACTGTTGGAAGACCGTCGAGGGTGCCGAACGCGAAGCGCTCGTCAACGACCTCTTGAGCAAGGTGGGCATCGATCCCGTCGCCTACGGAGATCGCTACGCCCGCCAGTTCTCGGGCGGACAGTGTCAGCGCATCTCGATCGCCCGATCGCTCGCGATGCGACCGAAATTGTTGATCTGCGACGAAATGGTCTCGGCTCTTGACGTGTCGGTCCAAGCGCAGATCTTGAATCTGCTCGAGGACCTGAAGGCCGAGTACGGTCTCACGCTCTTGTTCATCGCGCACGACCTCGCCGTGGTGAAGAACGTGTCGGACCGTGTCGCGGTCATGTACCTCGGCAAGATCTGTGAGATCGGACCATCGGACACGCTCTACGAGTCGCCCGAACACCCGTACACGAAGTTCCTCCTCGGCGCGGCCCTCGAGGCAGACCCCGATTCACCCATCCACGGCGACGTCTTGAGCGGCGAACCGCCGAGCCCGATGAATCCACCGAGTGGCTGTCGTTTTCGTACTCGTTGCCCGAACGCCACCGACAAGTGCGCCAGCGAAGAACCGCAGCTCGTCGAGATCGCGACCGGCCACCAAGTGGCCTGTCACTACCCTCTGTCCACACTCGTTCGCAAGTAGTGTCGCGCCACTACTGGTGGCAACGCGCGCGATTCGTTACTCGGTCGGTGCTTCCGCCTCGGCTTCTGCTTCGTGCTCGGTGACGTCGATCGTGACCGTCAACTCGAGGTCGTCACTCGCCGGCGCGTCGTCCGTCGCCACCGACTCGTCACCCTCATCCGCGGCCTTCGGCGTCGCCTCGGTGGCGTACTCCGCCCACGCGGCCTGCGCCTCGGTCTCGGGAGTGAACTCGCCGTATTCGATGGAACCGATGTAGTTGCCCTCACTGTCGTACGCGTGAGAGCCAAAGGCTTCGCGGTACTCCTCGGAGACTTCACCACCGTCGGCGGCCTGCTTGATGGACAAGCTGATGCGACGTCGGGCCGTGTCGAGTTCGATGATCTTGACCCAGAGTTCCTCGCCGGCCGTAACGACCTGGTCCGGTGACTCGACGTGGTGCGCCGCCATCTCCGAGATGTGCACGAGACCTTCGATCCCTTCGCCCACCTGGATGAAGGCGCCAAAGGGCACCAACTTGGTGACGCGACCGTAGACCAGCTGGTCGACGGCGTGGCTGTCCGCGAAGACCTGCCACGGGTCGGATTGGGTGGCCTTCAAGGAGAGCGAGATGCGCTCCTTCGAGAAGTCCACGTCCAAGACCTCGACGTCCACTTCGTCACCGACGGCGACGACTTGGCTCGGGTGGTCGATGTGCTTCCAGCTGAGCTCAGAGACGTGGATCAATCCGTCCATGCCGCCCAAGTCCACGAACGCACCGAAGTTCACGACCGAAGAGATGACACCGTGTCGGCGCTCGCCGGGCTTCAGGTTCGACAAGAAGTCCCCACGCTGTTCCTTCTGGGTCTCTTCGAGCCACGCGCGACGTGAGAGCACGACGTTGTTGCGATTGCGGTCGAGCTCGATGATCTTCGCTTCGACGGTCTTGCCGATGTAGGGCTGGAGTTCGCGAACGCGGCGCAGTTCGACGAGCGACGCGGGCAAGAAGCCTCGAAGGCCGATGTCGACGATGAGACCACCCTTGACGACCTCGATGACGACACCTTTGACCACTTCGTCACGGTTCTTGAGTTCTTCAATGTTGGCCCAGGCCTTCTCGTACTGCGCGCGCTTCTTCGAAAGGACGAGTCGTCCCTCCTTGTCCTCTTTTTGCAGGACGAGGCACTCGATGCGTTCGCCCATCGAGACGATCTCCGAGGGGTCGACGTCGTTGCGGATGGAGAGCTCGCGCGAGGGGATGACGCCCTCGGACTTGAAGCCGATGTCGAGCAGGACTTCGTCGTGGTCGATCTTGACGACGGTGCCGATGACGAGATCGCCGTCTTCGAATTCGAGGACGCTGTCGCCGACGAGT
>DASZIH010000112.1:0-28936 GCA_035949355.1 Acidimicrobiales bacterium | reverse complement strand
ATTGGAACGTGACCGTCCCCAAGGGGTGACCGTCATTGGTCTGACCCGTGACGACGGCCGTGAGGGTTTGGGTCTCGGCGTTGTAGGTGACGGGTGAGGTGACGGTGTTAAGGGTCGTGCCCGTCGTGGCGGAGGCTGGGTTGATCACGATGTTCTGTGCTGGGCTCGAACTGGAGCCCGAGTAGGCGTAGTTGGTGTTGGACGACGAGGGCGTGCCCGGGGCGAAGACCGCGGTCACCGCGTAGGTGCCGGCGTTGAGCTGGCTGGCGCTGATCCCGCAGCTGTAGGTCGTCGAGGTCGACGTGCTCGAAGCCACCGTAGAAGTCGAACAGATGGTGGTTGGACCCGCGTATTGGAACGTGACCGTCCCCAAGGGGTGACCGTCATTGGTCTGACCCGTGACGACGGCCGTGAGGGTTTGGGTCTCGGCGTTGTAGGTGACGGGTGAGGTGACGGTGTTGAGGGTCGTGCCCGTCGTGGCGGAGGCCACCGTAAAAGTTTCAGTGACTTGAGCCGAGGTAGCAGGCGAGTAGTGAGTGTCAGCTCCTTTGGTAGCTGTAGCGAAGCAAGTCCCCGCACTAGTTGCGGTGAGCACTGCACCCGAGATGGAACAGCTTGAGGCCGTGCCGCCAGTGACTACGGCGTAGGAAACAGCACCTGTTCCTGAACCACCAGTCGTCGCGAGCGTCATGGTGTAGGCACTTCCGTTATAGGCGACGGACTGCGCACCCAGGACCAACGTGGCCTGGTTGGCGAGAGTGAAGGTTTCAGTAGCTTGCGCCGAAGTGGTCGAATTGTAAGTGCCGTCAGCTGCCTTGGTAGCTGTAGCAAAGCAAGTCCCCGCACTAGTAGCGGTGAGCACTGCACCCGAGATGGAACAGCTTGAGGCCGTGCCGCCAGTGACTACGGCGTAGGAAACAGCACCTGTTCCGGAACCACCAGTCGTCGCGAGCGTCATGGTGTAGGCACTTCCGTTATAGGCGACGGACTGCGCACCCAGGACCAACGTGGCCTGGTTGGCTTTTCCTACGGTAAGGGTTCCAGTCGCGTTTTGTGATGACGATGGAGTCGTTGCATGATTGCAGCTCGAGCTGTCATAGCGAGTAGCAGTGAGCGTAAACGCCGTGGAACCCACAGGAGTAGCCGCAGTGGTAGTGATCTCGGCGTTGTTGAATACATATTCGTTATTCCCAGAAACTTGAGCTTGTTGAACGCATCCGCTTGTTCCATCGGCTGTGTCGACAAATTGCGCTCCCGTCGGCAGTGTGGTCGTGATCGCGAGTTTCACCCAGTCACCCGAGTTTTGGAAACTGTCCGTTACCGCAATTGTGGGAAACGTCGTCGTTCCTCCCGGCGCGACACTAGGAGGCGACGTGATGGTAAAGGGGTCAAGCGTCGCCGAGGCTACGCCAATGTCAACGAGGGGTCCAGCAAATGTCGCCAACAGTAGAGCCGGAATCAAAATCCTCAAAGTGCGCTTCATCGTGATTCACCTATCGTTGAGCAGTCCGAAACCGTGTCGGATTGAATGTTGGAAAATCCTTTAGGTGCTACGTACGACTCACGAAACCTCCGTGGCGTCGCGATTGCATCGTTTTGCTCAGAATCAAGAACAGACTTGAAGGAATAGATTTCCTCTTGGAAATCGGCGGATTTTCCATCGAGCGGTCGACCTTGCTCGATGGAGTGCTCAGGAACGTCTCGCTGTTCGGCACTCGACGAAGACGACCTTTCGGACGTGACGAGAAGTCCCTTGAATGCTTCTCGGATCATCGCAAGCGAAGACGTGCCTTGAGCTGCAGGAGAACCCGGAACCGCAGAATCGCGTTGATCACGTGCTACGCCCCGCGACACCGATGGTGTCGTCACGGCGTTCAGCGTCGGCGCAAAGGCAGACATGTTCATGGTGCTCTCCAACATCTGCCCTTGCGGAGAGTGACTATTACACTTTCAATCGAATTTGTCAAATGGTAGAGATTTGGTTGTGATTTTGTAGTGAATTATTGAATCCGACGTTCACCAGGACTTGCGATGCCCGTCGGGTTGAGAACCGTTGCGCGGGGTCTGCCTCGAATCTCTGCGGTGCCGAAGTGTTCGTGAGTGACGTCAACTCAGAGACCTACGCCACGAAGAGCCCGTGACTTCGACATTGAGCCGACCTGTGTGAAGGAAAGGACGCCATGGCCTGGTGCTCGAGAATCTCTCGCCCCTGGCAAGGTCTGACCACGGAAGAATCAGCGTGGGGAGCGCCTGAAATTAGTAAGAAACGAAGCCAGCACCTGCCACCAAGAGCCGGCCAAGTCATCTTCACTCGAGCGATCGACGAACCTTGAAATCGGGTCGCGACGATGCGCCAGTGTTGCGCATTCCCGCTTTGGCGCGGCACCACGTTTTTCGCACGACGGACCCTCGGCGAGCTTCACTTCGCCTTCGCGTGGAGCAGTGGGCCAAGGTCGTGTTGGATGTCAGTCGGACAACGTCGCGACGTGGAGAAGCGAGCGCGTCACCTGCCTCTCTCAATGCGTCCTTCCTCTTGGAGGTCCCGTCTCACGACCTTGTGATCTCGAAGGATTATGGTCATCACGCAGTCACGCGTACACGTGACCGCGACCTTTTGGTCACCGTTGGCGGGATCACCAGAACAATCTGTGGAAAACTCGTGAACGGCCTGGGCATGAGGATCGATCGCGACATCACCTTTGTCGTACCCGGTTGTTTCGTTATTCGGAACGATGACGGCGAGCGCGTGCACTTGACTCCCCCACCTACCGCGCACGCTTCGAAGTCGCCCTCGGCCAGCGCGGTTCGACGTTCATTGCGAGTGACGTTGAGTCTTCCTTCAGTTGCTGCGTCGAATGAAGGGAGTTCGCTGAGGAAATGTTGGCGCGTCGAATTGAGTGAAGAACGCTCGACGTGACGGATCGGTTGCAACAACACGACTCGACACCGAGATGTTTTTCGACGAAAGATCTCATTCGTCGTCGTCGCCGCGGACGCGTGTTTCGTGAGCCCAATTTCGATCGAGAGTGCCCGCGTCGGACACGATTGAGCGTTAACATCGAAACGAGATTCAAGCAGTGTCAATAACTTGTAGTGAGTAAATGTGTGGCCCTCCCCGACGGCGATGTGTCGGGTGGAAACACTTCAGCTGAGCACTGAGTACCGACGTCGAGAACGCCGAAGTACGCCGACATGAAGCACGTCAGCGCACCGCGCTTCGCGGCGCAGCCTGCATCTTCCTCGTCGACGAGAACCATCAGCGTCGAACGCAACGATTGACGTTTTTCTTCGCCACGTCAATGCGGAGTCAGTCGCGTCACACGAAGAGTTCACGTGCGCGTTCGCCGCAGCATCGCTTCGCGTTCACGACGTCGACGAACATTTGCGAGTGAGATCACGACCACATCCTCCGTTTTTCACTTCGCAATTCATCGCGAGTGAACTCGAAACGGACGATTCTGGACCGCTCTCACAAGAGCGCCCCAATACCCCGACAAATGACCGACAACAAGGCCGTTTTTCGATTTTCGTCGTGAAGGATGTCTGCACCCTTCGATTTACTCGGAGGCGTTTCTCAGTGCTCAGCTGAGGTGGTCTTCCCCAACATGCCCTTGCGGGGGTGGGCCACGTCCCGGTGACTTTTTGACACACTCGTCGAAGAACCACGATTCGTGCGGCCGATCTTCGAAGCGTTGCGTTCACCACGTCGAGCATTCGTCACCGTGCACTTCGAGATGAGATCTCGACGTTCGGTTCGTCGACTGGCGTACGTCATCCGTCGCACATTGACTCTTTGATAGTTGGGACGTCCAACTTGACTACTACGTGAAACGTAGTAGTGTCGACCACATGGCGAAACGCACTCCTGCTCCGACCAACGAACTAGGGCGCCAGAGCGAGCCCTCGTTCCTGATTCTCACGAGCCTCGCCTCGGGCGAGAAACACGGGTACGCGCTCGCGAAGGACGTCGAAGCATTTTCCGGCGTCGCGCTCGGTCCAGGAACGCTCTACGGCGCCATCTCGAGGCTCGAGGAACGCGGACTCATCGCTCCCGTCCCCAGTGACGACCGTCGCCAGCCCTACCAACTCACGGCGACGGGCCGTACGGCTCTGGCTGCAGCGGTTCGCGACATGCGGGCCTTGGCCGACGAGGGGGCACAACGGCTGCGACTCAGCGTGTTGTCCAGTCGACTTGCCCCACGGGCCCTCTTGACGGGAGTGGCCCGATGAAGACGACCACTCGCTACGAACGTGTCCTTCGCTGGTACCCGCCGCAGTGGCGCCATAAATATGGTGAAGGTCTGGTCGCCCTGCTGGAGGACACCTACGGCGAAAACCCCTTGCCGCTTCGGGTTCGAGTCTCGCTCGTCCGCACGGGGACCGTGGAGCGCGTTCGAGAAGTCGGGGTACTTGGCGACACCGCTAGTCCCAGCGAACGACTTCGGGCTGGATCACTGCTCGTTCTCTGCGGTTGGTCACTCTTCGTCGTCGCGGGCGCCACGTTCGCGAAGTTCACCGAGCATTGGAGCGTCGCGATGGCGGCGTCACACCGAACTTTGCCGACAATCGCTGACACCACAACCCAGGCGGCGGGCGTCATCGGCGTGATCGCCGTACTCTTGGCGGCGGTTCTCGTGCTGCCGAGCTTCGTTCGCCATCTTCGAGCACGTGGTTGGGCTTCCCTACGGCGTCCCCTCACGCGGGCCGTGGTCGCGCTGGCGGTGACCGCCGTGATGGCCGCCGGACTGATCGTGTGGGCGCACCATCTGAACGTGAGCCAACGAAACGGTGGGTTGGCGCTCTACGGCGCTGGCGCGTTACTCGCGGGATTCGTGGCCCTCGCTACGCTCGCCATCGTCACGTCGACGGTGATCACCGTCACCCGTGCCCTCGACCTTCCTCGCGCGACACTTCGACTCCTGTCAACCATGGCACTCGGCGTCACCGTGTTGATGGGCGTCATCGCTGGCGGGATAGGACTCTGGTGGGCCAGTGAAGCGGCCTTCGACCCACGTTTCCTCGCCAGCAGCATCGGCAGTGGCGTACTCACGACTTCGAACACACTCCCACCGGCGCTCGTGGTCGCGGGCGTCTTCATGGTGGCGGGACTGGCGAGTGCCCTCGCAGGCTCAGCGCGCGTTCTCGGAGGATTCAGGCGTTCCTGACGCTTTGAGCGCGTGTCACTACTCCAACGGGTGCAGCGAGGGTCTAGAGACCCGAGAGCTTTCGAATCGGTCGGGCCAGCGCTGAGTTGTCGTCGTCGCCGTAACCCTGGGTAATCAGTCCGTCTTCGAACGTGGCGGCGAGCGACGTGACCGGAAGGACGGCGCCGACACTCTTCGCGAGATCGAGTCCGATGCCCAGGTCCTTGCGGTGAAGAGAGATCTTGAAGCCCAAGGGATAGTCGTCAGTAATCATCCGCTCGCTTCGGTTCTCAAGGATCCACGAGCCCGCGGCGCCGCCCTTCAACGCCGACAGCACCTTCTCGACGTCCAGTCCGGCCTTCAGTCCGAGGGTGACGCCCTCGGCGACGCCCAGGTAGGTACCGGCCAGGATCACTTGGTTGATGGCCTTCGCCCATTGGCCCGAGCCCACCGGACCCAGGTGCGTGACCGTGCGACCCATCGCGCCGAGAATGCCCTGCGCGCGTTCGACGTCCGAATCCTCGCCTCCGACCAAAATCGAGAGCGTCGCGTTCTTCGCGCCTTCCGAGCCGCCCGTGACCGGTGCGTCGAGCAGGGCGACCTGTTGGCGAGCGAGGCGTTGCGCGAACTCCACGGCCTTCAGAGGGCTGAGCGTCGAGCAGTCGATGAAGAGCGATCCGGGGGCCAGACCTTCCGCGAGACCTTGTGGGCCGAAGAGCACCTCTTCTACCTGGGGCGAGTCCGTCAAGCACGCGACGACGACGTCACACGAGCGCGCGAGCTGCGCCGCACTGGACGCCTCCGAGGCGCCGAGCTCCACGAGCTCTTGCGCTCGTCCGGGCGTTCGGTTCCACACCGTGAGCGAAAAGCCGGCGCGTGCCAGGTTGGCCGCCATGAACGCGCCCATGGTCCCGAGGCCGACGAAACCAACGCGTTCTGGGGCTACACCGCTCTCAGGGGCTGCACTCACGATCTTCCTCTCCAACGCGGCGACCATCGAACTGGGGCCGATAACTGAACCGAGCGTACCAACGTGCGATCCGTATCTCGCCTGCGCTGCACGGTCGACCGGTCTCGTCGAGTCGTGACGACGCGGCCGACTTCGTTTGAAGCGCGCTCTTAGACAGCGTTAGTCTGAGGCTGACGACAGGAGTCACTATGGCGTCTTCTTCCGAGCCCGTGCACCTCAGCAACCATCACCGTACGACCTTGGCCAAGATCTTCCAGCACCCGGTGAGCCACAACCTCGAATGGAAGGACGTACTCTCGCTCATGGGAGCGGTGGGCTCGGTCGAGGAGAAACACGACGGCAAGTTCACGATGACCTTGGGCGACGAGTCCGAGACACTCGAGCGACCTCGCCACAAGGACGTCAACGCGCAGGAGGTCCTCGACCTACGCCGAATGCTGACCAACGCCGGCTACGGACCTAAGGCGTCGTGATCGTCGCTCTGCGAGGGCGCCACGATAAGCCCGTTCGAAGAAATAACTAAGAATGTGGCCCGGGAGGTCGGGTCTGCTTGCACTTAGTCGTCGGGTGGCGTAGTACTTAGAGAGGAAGAAGAAACGAGGCCACCAATGCCCTATCAAATGCACCAACACCTAGGCCCGGGTTGGGGACCTGGACTGCTTGGGTTTTTCTTCGTCTTCGTGGTCCTGGCCGCGGTCGTGTGGTTCGCGATCTCGTTCTCTCGCCATTCGGGTCACACCCACCACGGTTTCGCCCACGCGAACCACGTACCCTCGCCGCCCTCATCCGACGCGATGAGGATACTGAACGAACGCTTCGCCAAGGGAGAGATCGACGCCGAGGAGTTCACGAAGCGCCGCGACCTGTTGCAGAGCTCGTCCTAGGAGAGCCAGCCGGTCGTCAGTGCCGGAGCGTGGCACGTCACCACGACGCAGGAAGCACGGCGGCGATCGCTTGGGCGATGAGCGCGTACCCAGCGTCGTTGGGGTGATCGTCGGGACCGAAGGGCTGTCCGTAACACATCCACGTCAACTGACACGCTTGGTAGACGTTCTCTGGGATGACCCCGACGTTGGGAATCGTCACGCGCTTCGAGTTGTCCGACTGGTAGATCGACGGCACGTTCGCCACGGCGACGCCCGACGCGCTGAACGCGTGACCCAGCGCGGCGTTCAGTCGATCCATTGCGACCATCGTCGCGGTGGCGTTGGCCGGTCCGTTGCCGCCCACGAGGTAGTAGGCCAGGAACGGATTCTCGAACTCGAGCCCGACGAAGCGCACGCGCGACCCCGCCGCGGCCTTCAGGTCCTTCACGATCTTGGGCGTATCGACTTGCACCGCACGCACGGCTGCCGTCACGCACGTCTCGTTGATCGGCGTCACGGCGAGACAGTTGCGGATGTCGTTGAACCCGAGGTCGATGGTGACGAGGCCCGCGTCACTCTTGTGCGCCTTCAAGAACTTGACCGCCTGGGTCATCTGCGTCTCGGGCGCTTTGTAACAGTGATTGATCGGCGTCGGACCGAGGATCGTCTGCACCGTCTCGCCCGGACAGCCGAGTTGGGTCAGCGTCAACGAGACGCCCTTGATCGCCTCGACCTCCAAGAGATCGTTGGCGTAGCCGGTGTTGGTGCGCCGTCCGTTGTGGTTGACGATCCCGGTGGGTTGGAAACCGAGCGAGGTCGACGCGCCGAGGTCGAGGTAGAAGGCGGAGAACTTCGCTTTGGCGGCCGCGCTCGCGCTGGGCGCCGATACCGAACGTTGGACGAGGTAGCCCCCGACCGCCAGCACCGCCGCCACGGCTACGAGGGCCACGTATCTCACTCTTCGACGCATGGACTTCCTCGGGGTCTTCGAATTTCGCGGCGCGCCGACGTGCTCGTCGCTCCTCGGCGCGCGTGGCCAGCTACTCCTCGGGCTTGGCGACAACACTCAATCCTAAAACAGAATCACCGAACGGCCCTCGGCGTCGACCTCGCACGATTCGCGCCGTGACGGGTCGTGAGGAACTCTCAGATCATTATCAGGATGCCCTCGTCGCAAACTCGACGAGGGCATCCGGGGTGCAAGGCGTCAACGCTGTCACCGAGGTCAGCGACCTACGTCCAGGCCACCGTGTCGAGGTAGCCAGCGTCCAACGTGAACTGCACGGACTTGACGGTGACGGCAGTGGGGAGTTGGAAGAGTACGCAGCCCGTCGCGGTGTCGCCAGAGGGCAGCGCGAACGCGCCGTAGGTGAAGTTCGTGCACTGGGCTGCCGTACCGAAGTCAGCCTTGTAGGTCACGCCGTCGCTTCCGGTCACCGTCATCGCCAAATTGGCGTTGCCGTCGACTTCTCCGTTGCCGGCAGCACTATTCGAGAGACTCGTCTCAACCGCGACGAAACGAAAACCCGGGTCGGGAAGTCCCGATCCCGTTCCCGCCGTCGCGGGATCGACCACAGCCGTGACCGTGACGCTCGCCGCGTCGCCGAAGAAGTCGTGCACTGTCTGGGCCGCGCCGATAGCTACCGGCGTTGACGTCGACGCAACGGGACCACTGATCAACTGGGTGAGGTTGAGATCGGTACGAACCTTGGCGTCAGCGACGACTTCCTGGTTCTGATCGTTCTGCAACGAGGCCAAGCTCACCGACGCGCTCGACGCGCTCACTGCGTTGAAGACGGCGACGTCATCCGTGCTGAGGGCGGTGACGGCGGCGATGAACGCGGACATGTCAGCTTGGGTCGATGACGGCCACTTGTCCTTGGACAGGGTGGCCGTGAGCGTGGTGTACGTGGCCTGCAAGTTGTTGACCGCGGCGGTGTACTGCGCCTGCGTCGCACTCTGGGGCAACGCAACGATCGCCGCGTTCGCCGCGGCGTACGACGTTTGGAATGCCTGCACGGCCGCGAGGAAGTCGGCCGCTGCGGTCTTCACGGACAACGCGATCGTGACCCTGTTCGAGGACGACGAGTTCGGGCTCACGCCCGACGCGTTCTTCGCGATCACCGTGAACGTGTAGGACGAACCAGCAGTCAAGCCCTTGACCACGCAACTCTTTGACGCCGTCGCGCAGGACCGACTCGAAGGGTGTGACGTGACGACGTAGCCCTTCACGGCCGAGCTACCGCTCGACACGGGAGCGGACCAGCTGACGTGCGCCGCGTCTGCTTGCGCGCTCGCGTGCACCGATCGTGGCGCGGTCGGCCGCGGTGAGATCGCGCTGGCGACCGTCGCTGGGAGTGACACCCCGATGATCAGCGCAACCAGTGCGGTGCTCGTAAGTAGTCCGTGACGTCCAAAATTTCGTTTCATAGAGTGAATTCCCTTCTCGCTCCCAGGGTATCGACTCTTCACGCCACTTGATTTTGAAATCTGAAGAACGTCGTTACCGATATGTAGGCTCTCAACATGGAGTCCGAGTGACGAGTGAACATTGGCAGTTAGAGCCCGACGCCCACGACTTTCCGGCCGCTGGCACCTATCTGAGTCTGATCTGTGACGCCGCGGTCGTAGAAAAGATCGTCGCGCTCTTGCACGCCGCGCCCTCATCGATCTATCAAGCGAAGGACCTCCTTCGCGCGAGTGGACTCGCGCTGCTCGACAAGAACAACCAACACGTGGAGAAAGACCTCGACAAGGTCAAGAGCGGCCACAAGCTCTCGCCCGTCCTGCTGGTTCGCGGCAACTTCGCCAAACGCCGTGGTCTCGTCGTCGCCGACGGGTATCACCGAATCTGCGCGAGCTACTGGCTCGACGAGGACGCGCCCATTCCCTGTCGCGTGGCCGACCTCCCCACCTGACGCGCGGGTTAGACGCCGGCGACTCGTCACAACTGAACTCGCCGCCGTTGCTGCTCGTGTTTACAATGGACGCGTGCCTCGCGTCATTCCTCTCTCCTTCGTCGCCGCGCTCGTCATCTTGGCGGGCTTGACCACGGGGCTGTCCGTCGCACAATCGAATTCATCGAACTCCGTGACGATGGCCCTCAGCTGTTCAAGCACATTCGGCGCGAGGCCCACGTCGTACGTGCTCTACTGCGCCGACGCCAACGCTCTGGTGACCTCGCTCAAATGGACGGACTGGGGTGCTGCCACCGCGTACGCGACAGGCGTCGCCAAGTGGAACGACTGCACGCCGAACTGCGCGGGGGGCACCTGGAAGCAGCAGGCCGTGACGGTCTGGGCGTGGCGACTCGAGAACAATCGCTACACGCGCCTCTCGAGCAGCGATCCAAAACTTCTCTCGACGAAAACCCTTTCGAGCTATCCCGGCTAACGCTCTTCGCATCTCGCGTCGCACAGCGCCACAAGCCCTCATTCGTATACTGAAAGGCGAACGACGCGCCGTCGGTCACGTCTTCTTCGAGACAAGTACGTGTCCGCCGTCTACGTGACGACCCTTTCGACACTGGAGCTTGGCCGATGAAGTCTCTACGAACCGTCGTCATGATCGGCGCGCTCGTGACGCTCACGACGGCCCTGCCCGCGTCAGCGAGCCCACCACCCTCGTGGCAGAACGCACGCCAAGCCGTACTCCCCAAGGGCGCGCAAGGTCTCCCGCAGGGTTACCTGCCGACGCTCTCGTGCGTCTCGCCCGGCACTTGCGAGGCGGGCGGCGCCTACTCCGTCGGCGGCGGCGTGCAAGGCGTCATCCTCAACGAGTCCAACGGCAAATGGACGCCACCCGTGAGCGTGAAGGCTCCCGCGGACGTCGCGAAGGGTTCCGGCGTCACGATCTACGGACTGTCGTGCGGCGCGATCGGCAACTGCGCGGCGGTCGGCAGCTACAACGACCGCGCGGGCACCGTGCAGTCCTTCGTCGCCAACGAAGTTCGCGGGAAGTGGTCGGCCGCCACCAAGGTGACCTTGCCGGTCAACGGCGCCAAGGCGGGTCAGAACGCCCTCCTTCGAAGCGTCGCCTGTCCCTCGATCGGCAACTGCAGCGCGGTCGGCAGCTACCTAGACAACGACCCCGCCGCGTCGCGCACGGTGGGTTTCGTCGTGAACGAAGTGCGGGGCAGATGGCTGCGAGCGCAAGAGATCACCACGATCGCGACGACGAACGTGAATCCCTTCGTCGCCATGAACCAGATCGCCTGCGCCTCGAACGCCAACTGCGCGGCGGTCGGCTCGTTCGTCGACCGCAACGACGTCACGCAGGCACTCGTCGTCAGCGAAGTCGGGGGCGTGTGGCACCGCGGACTCTCCCTCGCACTCCCCCTCAACGCCAGTATGTACGCCGGCGCGAGTGTCACCGAGGTCACGTGCGTGCAGCAGTCCTCCTGCACGGTGCTCGGCACGTACAACGACGCCAAGGGCGCCATCGAGGGCATGAGCGCCAGCGCCAACGCGGGCACGTGGGTCCGCGCGACGGAGCTCACGATGCCCGCCAACGCGGGCGTCAATCCCCGGGTCTTTCTCTACGGCTACGACGGCGTGGCCTGTTCGTCCGCGGGCAACTGCAGCGTGGGCGGACAGTACGTCGACTCGACGGGCCACTACCAAGGATTCCTCGCCAGCGAAGCCAGCGGGACGTGGTCGAGCGCCGTCGCGCTCTCGCTCCCCACCGGCGGTGTCTCGGCGGGAAAGAACGGCGGCGTCATCGCGCTCAGCTGTCCCGCCGACGGCAACTGTCGCGCCGGGGCCGCGTACCTCGACGGCTCGGGCGCCTACCAAGCACTCGTCGTCAGTCAAGTGGACGGCACTTGGCAGACGGGCCAGAAGGTCGTCCTCCCGGGCGGCGCCAGGACGGTCGGGGTGGACGGTGGCCTCTACGCGCTGGTGTGTCCCAGCGTGACCTCGTGCACCGGAACGGGCAGCTATCTCTCGAACGCGACCACCTACGAGGGCTTCACGATCGCCAGTTGAGTCCTCGCGTCCGTCCTGGTTGGCGACTAAAAGTAGGTATTCGAGGGAAATCGACGCGCGCTCGCAAGGTTTCATCTACTGACCATCTCGAAGTACCCGGCCTTTCACCTTGCGGTAACCCTGTCTTTTTACGTTGTCGTTGTGGCACGCCAACGAACTCAACGTCCCCTTGATGGCTTCGAGCGTGCCGCACCTCGCCTTCACCTCGTGCCTGGCCCTTCGTGACCGCCACGGTCGACTTTCAGGGTCGCAACGTCATCCTCATCGTCGAGGATGAGGAGAGTTACCAAGACGCCCTGAACGTTGGACTGAGTGTCGAAGGATTCGTCGTCGTGGGCGCGACGAACATCGCCGAAGCGCGCACGCTCTTCGCGAGCGCCAAGCCCGACCTCGTCCTCCTCGACGTCATGCTCCCGGACGGCTCCGGGATCGACTACTGCCGCGAGCTGCACGACACCACGCACATCCCCGTCATCATGGTGACCGCGCGCTCGAGTGAGGTGGACGTCGTCCTCGGCCTCGAGATCGGCGCGGCCGACTACGTCACCAAGCCCTACCGCCTGCGCGAACTCGTCGCTCGAATCCGCGCGGTGCTGCGTCGACCGATCATCACGAACGACGACGAGGTCGTCAACTTCGGTGATCTGCACATCGACTTCGTGCGACGCACGGTGTCACGACGGGGTCAAGAGGTGGAACTCAGCCGCAAGGAGTTCGACCTTCTCGCCCTCTTCGCGACGCGCCTCGGCCAAGTCGTCACGCGCGAGGTCTGCCTCGACACACTCTGGTGGGGACTCGAGCTCTCCGACACGCGCACCCTCGACACCCACGTCAAGCGCCTGCGCCAAAAGATCGAGGACGACCCGGCGAACCCCCGTCACCTCATCACCATCCGAGGCGTCGGCTTCCGGCTGGACCCTTAGTCTTACTTTGTGCAGAAAAACGACCTCGTCACCGACTTCACGCTCCTCGATCAAGACGGCACCCCCCGGACCCTGTCGACGATGTTGCGCGACGGACCAGTGGTCCTGTTCTTCTATCCAGCGGCGATGAGTGCGGGCTGCACCAAGGAGTCCTGTCACTTCCGTGATCTGAAAGCCGAGTTCGACAAGTTCGGTGCCCAACCCGTCGGGATCTCCATGGACAGCGCCGCGCGCCAAGCCGAGTTCGCCCAGAAGAACAGCTTCAACTACCCGCTCCTCGCCGACGTGGACGGCGTGGTCGCCCATCAGTTCGGCGTCAAGCGGTCCTTGAACTTCTTGAAAGTGAAGCGCGTGTCGTTCGTCATCGGCCAAGACCAACGGGTCCGCGAGATCATCACGAGCGAAGTGAGCATGAACGCGCACGCGGACCGCGCACTGGCGGCCCTTCGCGCGTAGTGATCAGCCGGCGATGAGTCGTGGCGCCGGATCCTCGAGAAAGCGCGCGACGTGACCCAACGCTCGTGACGCGAGCGCGCCGTCGACTTGGCGGTGATCGAACGACATCGCGATCTGCACGACGTTGCGCACCACGACCTCGTCGTTGACGACCCACGGCGCCTTCGCGATCTGACCCACGGCCAGGATGACGCCCGTGCCCGGTGGCAGGATCGGCACGGCCGCGTCCACGCCGAAGGGACCGACGTTGGTGATCGTCAGCGTCGTGCCGATCATCTCGTTCGGCGTCGTCGTGCCGTTGCGGGCCTTGTCGACCAGGACGTTGAGCCCTTGGGCCATCGCGACGAGGTCGAACTGATCAGCGCCCTTCAGGTTCGGCACGATGAGCCCGCGGTCGGTATCGGCCGCGATGCCAAGGTTGATGCTGCGACGGACGATCACTTCGCCCGCCGCCGCGTCGAAGCTCGAGTTGATGCCCGGGAAGTGCCGAGCGGCGTCACAGAGCGCCAGCGCCACGATCGTGAGCGGCGAGAGACGCAGGTCGTGCAGACTCGGCTGCTTCTTCAGTGACGCGAGCAATTCCATCGTCTTCGTGGCGTCGAGGCTCACCCAGACGGCGGCGTGCGGCGCGCTGAACGCGCTCTGCACCATCGCCTCGGACATCGAGCGAAGGACGCCCTTCACAGGGATGCGCTCCTCCTTCGGTCCCGTCGCCCACGACGCGATCTCTCGACCGACGAAGCGTGACGTGGTGGTGGGCCCCGAGATGGGAGCGCTGACGCGCGCGGGCGTCGCGACGGGTGAACCGCTGAGCGCACGCTCGACGTCGTCGCGAGTGATCAGTCCGTCGCGACCCGTCCCCGCCAACGTGGCGAGATCGAGACCGTGCTGTTTCGCGTAGAGACGAACGGGCGGCGTAGAGCGCGGCGCCAACGCTGGTGCCGTACTCGCGGGCGCCGTACTCGCGGGCGTTACTGGCGGCGTGGCGACGGGGGGTTCGGGAGGAGTCGGACGCGACGCACCTTGACGGCGGTGCTTACGCGTCGTGACCCCGTCCTCATTCGCGACGCCGTAGCCGACGAGGACGGCCTCACGGCCCTCCCCGATGGCGGCTTCCTTCGCGGGCTCCTCGGTCGCGACCGGCGCCTCAGCGGGCGCGGCGGACGCAGCGGCGCTCGGCGCGCCACCCACGTCGAAGGTGATGAGCGGCTTGTGCACTTCCATCACGTCGCCCACGTTGCCGTGCAGTTTCACGACCGTGCCCGCGTAGGGACTCGGCAGTTCGACTGTGGCCTTCGCGGTCTCGATGTCGACAAGTGGTTGGTTCAACGTGACGACGTCGCCGACGTTGACCTTCCACGTCACGATCTCCGCTTCGACGAGACCTTCGCCGACGTCGGGTAGTAAGAAGATCTCTTCGCTCAACTCTCGTATCCCATCACTCGGTCCACCGCGTCCAGGATGCGGTCGACACTCGGTCGGTAGTCCTCTTCGATCCTCGTGGGCGGGTAGGGCACGTGGTACCCGCTCACGCGCACGCCGGGCGCGCGCAGTGAGTAGAAGCAGCGCTCGCTGAGTTCCGCGACGATCTCGGACCCGATCGACGCCATGTGCGGCGCCTCTTGGACGACGACGAGTCGGCCCGTCTTCTCGAGCGACTTGACCATCGTGTCGAGTTCGAGGGGCGCGATCGAACGCGCGTCCACCACTTCGAGCGACGTGCCCTCCACCGCGGCGGTGTCGGCCGCGCGAAGGATGGTCTTCAGTGACGAGCCGTAGCCGATCACCGTGACGTCGGTTCCCTCGCGACGAACGATCGCGTCGAAGAGGCCCGCGGGCGGGTTGTCGAGGTCGACTTCGCCCTTCTCCCAGTAGCGACTCTTCGGTTCACAGAAGACGATCGGGTCGTCGTGCTCTATCGACTGTTGGATCATCCAGTACGCGTCGTTGGGCGTCGAGCACGACACGACGCGAAGTCCCGCCGTCGCGGCGAAGTACGCCTCGGGGCTCTCCGAGTGGTGTTCGATCGCGCCGATGCCGCCCTGGAAGGGGATGCGGATGACGATCCCCATCGTGTAGACACCGTCGGATCGCTTGTGCAGTTTGGCCACTTGCGAGACGATCTGGTCGAAGGCGGGATAGACGAACCCGTCGAACTGGATCTCGCACACGGTGCGGTACCCGCGGATCGCGAGACCGACGGCCGTGCCGACGATCGCGGACTCGGCCAACGGCGCGTCGATGACGCGGTCCTCGCCGAAGTCCTTCTGCAGTCCGTCGGTGATGCGAAAGACGCCGCCGAGCTTGCCGACGTCCTCACCCATGATGAGGACCTTCTTGTTCTTCTCGAGGGCTCGACGAAGTCCTTCGTTGAGGGCTTTCGCCATGGTCATCGTGACGGTGGCCATCAGTGCGATCCTCCCGAGACGCCGAGGTCGATCATCTCGCGGCGACCCTCGTCGATGAGCGGGTGCGGCGCCGCGTAGGCGTTGTCGAACATCGTGATCGGGTCGGGCCGGTCCATCGCGAGGACGTCCTCGCGCAGCTGCAACGCCATCGTCTCGGCCTCGGCCGCGACGTCGTCGAACTTGGCGGTCTTCACGCGGTACTCGCGCACGAGCAACGACTTCACGCGCTCGATGGGGTCGCGGTGCTTCCAGACCTCCACTTCCGCGTCGATGCGGTAGCGCGTCGGGTCGTCCGACGTCGTGTGCGCACCCATGCGGTAGGTGTAGGCCTCGATCAGCGTCGGGCCACCGCCCACGCGCGCGCTGTCGAGCGCGCGCTTCGAGACCTCGTAGACCGCGAGCACGTCGTTACCGTCGACGCGGACGCCGGGAAAGCCGAAGCCCGGCGCGCGATGGTAGAGCGGGATCTTGGACTGTATCGACATGGGCGTCGAGATGCCCCACTGGTTGTTCTGACAGAAGAAGACGACGGGCGTGTTGAACGACGACGCCCAGACGAAGGCCTCGAGAACGTCGCCTTGGCTCGACGCCCCGTCACCGAAGAAGGTCATGACCGCTTCTTCGGCGCCGTCGCGCTGGATGCCCATGGCGTAGCCCACGGCGTTGAGAACTTGATTGCCGAGCACCACCGTGGGCACCGAGTGACGGTACTTCTGGGCGTCCCAGCCACCGTTGGAGACCGCGCGAAAGAGTCGCAGCATGTTCTCGGGCGGTACGCCGCGACACCAGGCGATGCCGTGCTCGCGGTAGGTCGGGAAGGTGAAGTCCTGCGGGTCGAGTGCGCGGCCGGCGCCGATCTGCGCGGCCTCTTGACCTTGGATGGGTGCCCAGAGCGCGAGTTGACCTTGGCGCTGGAGCGACGTCGACTCGGTGCACAGTCGACGCACGATGACCATGTCACGATAGAGGCCGAAGATCTCTTCACCGCTGAGTGTCGACTCGTACTCGGGATGCGCGACGCGCTCTCCCTCGGGGGTCAGTAACTGGACTAATTCCTCGCCGATCATCAACGCTCCTTAGGCTACAACCCCCAGAGTGCACCTTACTCTCGTACGATGTAGAGGTGCCCCGGCTGTTCGTAGACGTGACCCCTCTACGAACGAGTCGAAACTTCCGCCTTCTCTTCACCGGTCAATTCGCGTCGATACTTGGCAGTAACCTCACCGTCGTCGCCGTTGCGTACCAAGTGTATGAACGCACGAACTCGAGTCTGTGGGTCGGCGTCGTCAGTTTCATCCAACTGCCGCTGCTCATCAGCGGCTCGTTGTGGGGCGGCGCGCTGGGCGATCGCTTCGATCGCCGGACGCTGCTGGCGCTCGCGTCAGTGCTGCTCGGCGTGCTGAGCACCGCCCTCGGGTTGAACGCCCTCTTTGTGCACCCGAGTTTCGTGGTGTTAATCCTGGTCCCGGCCCTTGCCGCGGGCCTCGCGGGCCTCTCGGGACCCCTGCGCAACGCGGCGATCCCGACCCTCGTCGCGCCCAACGAGCTGGTGGCCGCGATCTCGCTCAACCAAGTCATCATCAATCTCGGGACGTTGGTCGGACCGGCACTCGCGGGAATCCTCCTCGCGACGGTCGGTCTGTCGTGGTGTTACTTCCTCGACGCGATCACCTTCGCCGTGCTCGTCCTCGCGACGCTCATGATGGCGCCGATGAAGCCAGTCGGCGAACACTCGGGCGTGAAGACACTGCGCGCGATTCGTGACGGTTTCACGTACGTGCGACGTCACGCCGTCGTGCAAGCCGTCTACCTCGTCGACCTCAACGCGATGGTCTTCGGTCTGCCGCGCGCGCTCTTCCCGGCGGTGACGAAACACGTCTATCGCGCCGGTCCCGAGATCCTCGGACTGCTGTACGCCGCGCCGGGCGCGGGCGCGCTGCTGATGGCGTTGACGACCGGTTGGCTCGGTCGTGTCCGTCGTCGCGGACGTCTCGTCGTCCTGGTCGTGCTCGCGTGGGGTGTCGTCATGGCGCTCTTCGGTTTGGTGCCCGTGTTGTGGGTCGGACTCGTGTGCCTCGCGGTCGCGGGCGCGATGGACGTCATCTCCGCGGTGTTACGCCAGACGATCCTCCAGACGTCGATCGTCGACGACTTTCGCAGTCGGATCTCGTCGATCCAGATGGCCGTCGTCACTGGAGGGCCACGCTTGGGTGATCTCGAGTCGGGCACGGTCGCCACCTTCACGTCAACGGAGTTCTCGATTGTCTCGGGCGGGATCATCTGCGTGCTGGGCGTCCTCGCCCTCGTGCGCTGGCGACCGACCTTCTGGCGCGAGCGAACGCCCTAGGCGCCGCGCACCGGTATCGAGCGACGCTTCGCGTTGGTCACGGTCGCGAGCTGGCCACAGGCCGCCGCGATCGATCGACCCCGGGTGTTGCGGACCGTCGCGTTCACGCCTTGGGAGAGGAGTCCGTCACGGAACTCCGTCACGCGCTGGGCGCTCGATCCTCGAACAAGGTAGCCCGGCGTCGGGTTGAGCGGGATGAGGTTGACGTGCGCGTCGAGCGAGTTCGCGTACGCGCTGAGCTCGTCGATGGCCTGGTCGGTGTCGTTCACCCCGTCGATGAGCGCCCACTCGAAACTGAGTCGTCGCCCGGTCACGTCGAGCCAGGTGGTGCACGCCTGATGGAGACGTTCGAGCGGGTAGCGGCGATTGAGGGGAACGAGTTCGTCACGCGTCACGTTGTTCGCCGCGTGCAGCGACACCGCGAGCGTGAGGGGCAGGCCCTCGTTCGCCAGTCGCTCGATCGCGGGCGCCACGCCGACCGTTGACACCGTCAAATGGCGCGCGGAGAGTCCGAGGTAGTCGTGGAGCCGTTTAACGACGCTCACCGTCACGTTGTAGTTCGCGAGCGGCTCGCCCATGCCCATGAAGACCACGTTCGACAGTCGAGAAGGTGCCGCGGCGCGAACCGCGAACATCACCTGTTCGACGACCTCGCCGACGCTGAGTTGACCGCTGAAACCGGCCTGTCCCGTGGCGCAGAACGTGCACCCCATCGCGCAGCCCGCTTGGGAGGAGACGCAGACGGTCACGCGGTCGTCGTAGTGCATCAAGACCGTCTCAATCGTCGAACCGTTCTCGAGACGAAAGACCCACTTGCGCGTGGCGCCGTGATCGCTCTCGACGTCGTTCGCCACCTCAAGACTGGGCGGGAACTGTTCGCGCAGTCGCGCGCGCAGACTCTTTGGAATCGTCGTGATGTCGTCGATCGCGAGCCGGTCCGTCCAGAGACCGTGCCACAGTTGGTCGACGCGGTAGCGCGGTTCGCCGTCGACGAGCGTGGCCAGCTCCTCTTTGGAGTGTTCGTAGATGGAGGCCACCTTCCAACGCTAGGGGACGAGCGACGCGCCTTGATCGAGAGGTGTTCGCGACCGCGTCACGGTCATCACGACGTCGCGACCGCTCTCTCAGCGAGTTCTTACGCACTTCTTCAAAGGGCCTTCTCGACTCCTTCGAAACGTTCGAGAAACTGCTTCACGTCGAAAGGAAGTCCAGAGATGCTTACCGTGTACTTTTCTGTCTTAGTCGTTGGTCTCGGGGTCACCGTTGCCCTCGGCGTGCCCTTCATCGAAACACGCCGCGCGTCGAGGGATCAGCGTGAACAGGCCCTCAGTGCCGAACTCGCTCGCCAGCGCGCGATCATCGCCGACTACGAAGCGACGATCGACGCGTACCGCCTCTACGCGCAGCACGACCCCGAGCTCGCCGGATCGTCTCGGTAGGTCCCCCCGTGGCGGGGCCGGGCGACCGGTCTCGCCACACCCCTCTCCTCGTCTGCTTTACTCGGTAGCGGTCCAACCAACTGGTGAACGGATGACAGGAGCACAATGGAACTCAACAACACCTCGGCCGTCGTCACGGGTGGCGCGTCCGGACTCGGCGAAGCCACGGCCCGCGCGCTCGCCGAGCGCGGCGTCAAGGTCGTACTCGCGGACCTGAACGACGACGCGGGCACCGCGATCGCCAAGGAGATCGGTGGTGCCTACGTGCACTGCGACGTCACGAACACCGACGAGGTGATCGCCGCCTTAGAGGCCGCGAAGGCTATGGCGCCGCTGTGGAGCGCCGTCAACTGCGCCGGCATCGGCTGGGCGACGCGCACCATCGGCAAGGACGGCGAGTACTCGTCGGCGCACGACCTCGACGTCTACCGCAAGGTCATCGAGATCAACTTGATCGGCACGTACAACGTCTGTCGACTGGCGGCGACGGCGATGAGCCACAACACGCCCGACGTCGACGGCATGCGCGGCGCGCTGTTGAACACCGCGTCCGTGGCGGCCGAGGACGGCCAGATCGGTCAGGCCGCGTACTCGTCGTCGAAGGGTGGCGTCGTCGGTCTCACGTTGCCGCTCGCGCGCGACATCGCGCCCATCGGCGTTCGCGCGAACTGCATCTTGCCGGGCCTCATCGACACCCCCATCTACGGCACCGGCGCCGCGTCCGAGGAGTTCAAAGCACGCCTCGGGGCGGGCGTGCTATTTCCGAAGCGACTCGGCTACGCCAAGGAGTTCGCTTCGCTCGCGCTCGAACTCTTGTCGAACAGTTACATGAACGCCGAGTCCGTGCGCATCGACGCGGGCATCCGCATGCAGCCCAAATAGAGGCCTCTTCAGGCTCAAACGTTCATTCGTCGTCGTTACGACGGGGCGCTCGGCAACGTCCCGACGCCTTGGACCACCGCGATCGAACCGTAGGTCATCTGCGCTTCGGGCGTGTAGGGACTCGACGAGGACTGCGAGAGTGCGACGTTCGTGTTACTCGCGATGAGTGCGGTACTCGCCAGCAGGACGCCGGTGACGGGATCGAGGACCACTTCGAACTCTTCTCCCGCGCCTGCCGTCACCACAATCCCCTTGCCGGTGCGTCCCATCGTGTCCGTGACGACGCCCACGTTCGTCGCTCCGGGCATCTGCGCCATCACGTCGTAGAGGACGGAGCCGAGTTTGGCTGAGGCGTCGGGGAGTTGGAGCAACGCCTCGATGACCATGAGCTGTTGCTCGGTGGTGCACCCCAGTGGCGCGCCGACCGACCCGCCACCGTAAGGACACGACTGCGGCGTCGTGGACGTCGATCCGTCAGTGTTGATCTCTCCACTGGCGAGCATCGCGGCAATCTGCGCCACGTCGGTTGGAAGGTTGTTCACGCTTGTTCCCGAGGCGAGTTCCGTCGACACCGTGGCGGAACCTAAGTTGAAGCCGAATCCGGAGTACCCCACGCCCGACTCCACGTAGCCACCGGAAGGGCCCGGGTTGAGGTTGGCGGGATTACCGTTGAGCGTGTTGGAGGCGTTGGCGAGGGCGCACGGAATGAAGGGAGATCCCGCGGCCAACCACTGCGCGTGCTGTTGCGGCGTCACAAAGTGACTGCCGTTCGCGTCGACTGGCGAAGGTGTGATGACGACCTTGCCGGAGCCGTCGGAACCCGTCCAGCTCTCCAGCGTTCCGTTCGAGACATAGTTCAGGGTTTCGTTCTTTGGCATCGACGGCGTCGAGAAACCGCACACCATGGACACCGCGGACTTCTCGTAGTAGTACTGACCTGGTCCTAGCGCCGGCAAGATCGCGGCCGCAGCGTCCGCCCGCGCGGCAGCCGTTAGGTCGGCGGCGGCGACGTTCACCGGCGCAGTCCCCGGTACCAGACCGGCAAGGACGAGAACCGTCGCGACGACCACGATCATGGAACTCGCGCCCAGTAATCGTCGGCTTCGGCGCCGGCGGCCCTCGTCGTGTGCGACACCCGTGCGACTCACGACGTCCATCCAGACAGCGTCGCGTCGACGTTCATTGTCGATCCTGCGCTCCTCCGTCAACGGATCGAGTGCGCCGAACAGATCGTCGAGGTGGCTGTCGATACTCATGGTGTCTCCTTCGGTTGTTCTTTCGCGACCGCGCGCTCGCTTGATGAGTTCAGGTGTCGGTGCAGCGCTGACGAAAAGCGAGCGAGTGCGCGGTGGTAGCGCACGTTTACTGCGTTGACCGAGCAGTCGAGTAGCTCCGCGACGTCGGCGCGACTGAGTCGCTCCCAGTGAACGAGACGAAGCAGCTCGGCGTCATTCGGTGACAGCTGGCTGAACGCCGCCGCGACGTCCATGACGTCCTCGAGCGAGTGAGTGTCCGTCAAATGGAGGTCGTTCAACTCGGCGAACGCAGGCTCGCGACCCACCCGACGTCGCTCGTGCGCGACCTCGTAACTCGCGATGCGGTAGAGCCAGGGCAGTGACGGGTTCAAAGCGGCGTCGAACTTTCGCCACGCGACGACGAAGGTCGAGGCGACGACTTCATCGTGTGCACTCGAGGGCAGGCGGCGAGCTACGTAACGCGACACGGCGTCGTAGTGGGAGTGATAGAGATCTTCGAACGTCGAACCAGAGGTCGGTGCGCTCTTCTCGCTTGGGGTGTCGTCGTCCATAGCCTTCATCCGTTTACTCCCGACAACGACGTTTTTCTTACAAAGAATCTCGCGAGCGGTTCCTCTCCCTGCCACGCGAGGCGACGGACACCATCGACAGCGCGAAATCTACCGCCGTCACCCCTATCACCCCTTCAAACGTCGTAGCGCTTCCCTCGGACCAGCGTGATGCTCGTACGGCCTACCCTTACAACAATGAGTTGGGTTGATCTCTTCATCGCGATCATCGTCGTCTTGGCCGGTTTTCTCGGTCACGCGGAAGGTGCCGTGCGTCAGGTCCTGCGCTTCGCGGGCTTCGCGGCAGGCTTCCTCGTCGGCACCTACTTCGCGCCGTCCCTCTCGTCGCTCGTCACTCACACGGGTTGGCGTCCGACACTGGCGCTGGGCTTCGTCCTCGTGATCTCCATCGTCGGTGGACAGGTGGGGAGCTTCATTGGCTCGCTCGTCGCGCAGGCGCTGCGCACGATGAATCTTGGACTGGCTGACCGGATCGCCGGCACCGTCGTCGGCGCCGCGGGTGCTCTCGTCGGCTGTTGGTTGGCGGCGGGCCTCCTCGCGTCGACGACGTGGGGATCGGTCGCGAGCGGCATCCAACAGTCGAGCATCCTCTCGGCGATGGGCCGCGTCATGCCCCCCGTGCCCACGCTCGACGCGAGGGTGCAGTCCCTCTTTCGCAACATCAACTTTCCCAACGTCTTCGCGAGCGTGGTCGCGCCGACGCTGGGGGCGTACGTCGACCCGAAGCACCTCGGTCCCCTCGTCTCGTCGTTGAGTGCCCCGAGCGACGTCGTGAAGGTGCTCGCGAGCGGCTCGTGTCCGGCGATCAGCGAAGGCACGGCCTTCTACGTGTCGGCCCACGAGGTCGTGACGAACGCGCACGTCGTCGCCGGCCACACGAACGTCAGCGTGAACGGCGCGCCCGCGCAAGTGGCGCTCTTCGATCCCGGAAACGACCTCGCCGTCCTTCGCGTGCCCACGCGCACCGAGACCCCGCTGTCCTTAGGCACGGCGACGCCTGCTCGCAGCACGACGGTGAAGGTGATCGGCTTCCCACTGGACTCGTCGCGCACGAAGGCGCCCGGGGTGATCGACGGGGTCTTGACGGCGCAGGGACGCGACATCTACAACCAGACGATCCTCTCGAAGACGGTGCTCGTGGTCGAGGTCAACGTCCAGCCGGGCAATTCCGGCAGTCCCGTCATCGCCGGCACGTCGGTCGTGGGCATCATCGAGTCCAAGTTGGTCAGCCAGGCGAGCACGGCCTACGCCATTCCCGCGAGTGTCATCGCGCACGACGTCGCGAAGACGCCCGCGACCGGTGCGGTGTCCACACTCAGCTGTCTCTCGTAGACCAACGGGGACAGCGAAGGACGGGTGTTAGCGTGGCGCCGTGATGTTGAACAGCCTTGTCATGGCTACGTGGTTCGTGCCGATGTTCGTGGTTGCCGCACTGCTCGCGCTCGCTGTTCTTGCCTTTGAGATCCTGATGATCGTCAACGCGGTGAACAACGCCAGCTTGTCGGGGACGGCGCGAGCGTGGTGGGTCGTGGGCATGCTCCTCGTGCACCCCTTCGTGGCAATCGCCTACTACTTCACGGACTACAAAAAGCCACGACCTAGCGTGCAGAAGTCGTAGGTCTCTACGACCGGGTGTGGATGTTGCGCGTCAGACGCACCACGACGGTTCGGGTCAGGTGACGCTGGACCGAGCCAGCGTCCGGCTAGATCTCTCGAGCTTCGGCGACGTTGTCGAATCGAGCGAACTCGCCGCGCCACGTCAGGTGCGCGGTGCGCGTGGGACCGTTGCGGTTCTTGCCCACGATGATCTCCGCGTCGGCCTTCATGTCGTTGGACACGTCGCCGTAGATCTCGGGACGGTAGAGGAACAAGACCACGTCGGCGTCCTGCTCGAGCGAACCCGATTCGCGTAGGTCGGACATCATGGGCCGCTTGTCGGCGCGCTCTTCGAGCTTTCGCGAGAGCTGGGACAACGCGACGACGGGACACTCGAGTTCGCGCGCGAGGATCTTCAGCGAACGGCTCATCTCCGAGACCTCGACTTGGCGGTTCTCGGCGCGACCACGGCTACTCATCAACTGCAGGTAGTCGATGATCACGACACCGAGGTCACCGTTTTGCTGCTTGATGCGTCGCGCTCGAGCGCGCACGTCCATGATCGTCAGGCTCGGGTTGTCGTCGATGAAGACCTTCGCCGACTGCAGGTACCCGAAGGCCTCGTGCGCTCGGTTCCAGTCGGCCTCGCTCAGGTCACCGGTGCGCAACTTCGACGAGTCGATGCGCGCCGTCGAGGCGAGGATGCGTTCCGCCAACTCCTGGCGACTCATCTCCAACGAGAAGAAGAGAGCGGGACGATTCACGACCGCGCCCACGTGGATCAAGATGCCCAGCGCGAACGCCGTCTTACCGGTGGCCGGTCGAGCGCCGACGATCGTCATGGAACTCTTCTGCAGTCCCTGGAGGATGGCGTCGAGGGACCGGTAGCCGGTCTCGAGACCGTTGAACTGACCCCTCGTCTCACCGCGAAGTTCGAGGATGTCCGCTTCACTGAGGAGCAGGCGCTGCAGCGGCGACACCGAGTCCATCTTGCGGTCGTCGCCAATGGCGTTGATCTTTCGCTCCGCCTCGTCGATGAGGCCCACGACGTCGTCGGTGGCGACGTAGGCGTCGTCCACGATCTCGCCGGCGACCGAGATGAGTCGTCGCTGCTGGGCCTTCTCACGAACCAGCTCGGCGTAGTACTGCGCGTTCGAAGCGGAGGGGGTGTTGATCTGCAGTGAGGAGAGGACGGCCAACTCGACGGCCACCGCGCCACGCTCTTGGAGCTTCGCTTGCACCGTGACGTAGTCGACGGGCTCACCAGCGTGCGCCAACGCGATGATCGCGCTGAAGATCTGACCGTGCAGCGGACGATAGAAGTCGTCGGCTTCGACGTTCTCGTACGCAACGCTCACCGCCTCTTGCGAGAGCAACATTGCGCCGATGAGCGACTCTTCAGCCTCGATGACACTGGGTGGAACGCGCCCACCGGGGGCTTGGCGAGCGCGGTCTGTTTCAATCTGTGTCATAAGACCTCAACGGTTGCCGACTTCGGTTGTGCCTCGCAATAACAACAACATGTTGTATTCCTGTGGTTAACCCCATGCGTTAAATAATGGCAAAGGGGTGTAACAATTCTTTTGCCGGGGCACAAGGCCCCGGCAAAATACAACCACGCAGGTGGGACGTTACTTCGCCACAACCTCGATCGTGACGTTCGCAACGACACCATCGAAGAGCGTCGCCGTTGCAGTAGCATTGCCTACCTCTTTTAGGTGCTCGGCCAACGAGATGGCGTGACGGTCGAGCGAAATACCCGTCGCGGTGCGTATCGCGTTGACGATATCGGTCTCGCCAATGGAGCCAAAGAGACGTCCGTTCGCGCTTGCGCGCGCGCCGATCGTCAACGTCGACTTCTCGATGAGCGCCTTTTGGGCCTCGGCGGCCTCACGACTCTTGGCGTCGAGGATGTCACGAGCCTTGCGCATCAAGGTCGCTTGCGTCTCGGTCGAATCACTCGCCACCAGGGCAGCGCCGGACGGCAGAAGGAAGTTCCGGGCGTAGCCCGACTTCACGACGACGATGTCGCCACGGCGTCCGAGACCACGCACGTCACTTCGAAGGAGGACCTTCATTCGCCGACCTCCACCGTTATCTCAGTCTCGAAGACTGCTTCAGCCGTCGACGCGTCCTCAAGGAGCACGCCTTCAGCCGCGGGTGCGGCGGGTGCGGCGCTGTCGGCACCGTCACGACTCGGACGTGGACCACGCGGCCCTCGGTCGTCGCGACCACCACCGTCACGCCCACCGTCACGTCCACGGCCACCGCGACGCTCGGTCACGGTGCGCTGGGTGTAGGGCAAGAGCGCCAGTTCGCGCGCCGTCTTGATGGCGTCGCCCACGTCGCGCTGGTGCTGCTGGCAGTTGCCCGAGACCTTGCGGCCACGGATCTTCCCGCGGTCCGAGATGTACTTGCGAAGTTGCGCCAAGTCCTTGTAGTCAACGCGGTCGACGCCGTGCTGACAGAACGAGCAGGGCTTCTTCTTCGCCCCACGACGGATGTCGATCTTCGGCGCGCGCTTTGGCGGTTTGGGGTTATTAATACGTGGCATTAGAAAGGCTCCTCATCAAAGGCGTAGGTACTTGGTTCGTTCGTGCGTGGTGCGGGGCGGTCGTTCGAGGGGAAGTTCGATCCCTCGGCGCGCGGCGTCCTCGTGACGACGGCCGTCGCGAAGCGCAGTGACGGCGCGATCTCGTCAGCGTTGATCTCGACGATGGAGCGCTTGTCACCGTTCTCCGTCTCCCAGCTGCGCTGTTCGAGTCGTCCCGAGACGATCACTCGCGTGCCCTTGGTGAGCGAGTTCGCCGCGTTCTCGGCCATCGAGCCGTAGCCCGTGACCTCGAAGTACGACACACGCTCTTCCCACTCCTGGGTCTGGCGGTTCTGCCAGCGTCGGTTGACGGCGATAGAAAGTCGAACCGCGGCCTGGCCGCTGTTCAAGAACTTCAGTTCGGGGTCGCGGGTGATGTTCCCGACGACGGTGATGGTGTTGTCAGCCATAGCTTCTCCTTAGCGTTACGCGTCCGAACCTACGCCTGCGCCGTGACACGGCTGGCGTTTGTACGTACGTGACGACGAAGGATCTTGAAGCGAAGGACTTCGTCCGAGAGAGTCAAGATGCGGTCGAGCTCGTCGACGGTCGTCGACTCACCGCTGAACTCCACGAGGACGTAGTAACCCTCTTTGCGCTTGTTGATCTCGTACGCCAAGGGACGCTTGCCCCAACGGTCGATGGTTCCGGGCGTTCCCGCGTTCGTGCGAATGGTTTCTAGTGCACGATCGAGGGCGATCTGGATGGCTTGCGCGTCGACGGCCGTGTCGAACACGATCATTGTTTCGTAAGGCCTCATGGCCAATTTCCTTTCCCTCTGGTCCGAACACGTCGGGCTCTGCGGAAAACAGAGCAGGGTATGTGGCACTTCTCCACGCTTGTGGAACGACAATCCTAGTCGAATCGAGCCCAAAGGGCTAGTCGAGGTACGCGACCTACTCCATTCGTGCGCCTGCTGGACGCGTCGCCCGATCGAGCAACGGCAGCGTGGACGCGATCATCGCGAGAGCGCCGAACAATCCGCCGCCCACGATGAGGTAATACGCGAGGCCGGGTGCGCGAAGCGTCTCTCCCAATTGAGAGCGGAGAAACAGGTCGGACGTAATGAAACCGGTCAGCGCCGAGCCAAAGGCGATGGCGAGGAGCGGACCGGCCGTCTCGAAGGCGACCATGCGCTGGAGCACACTAAGAGGAGCACCACTAAGTCGCATGAGGCTGAACGGCCGCCGGCGTTCACTCACACCGGCGGCCATGGCGACTGCAAGGCTGCAGCCAGCGACCAAGAGGCTGGCCAGTATCACAACTTCACTCGTCGTGCGCAGTTCGCTAAGGAGTTGTGATGCCTGTGCGTTGGCGTTGCCAAAGAGACTGGTCGTACTCTGGAACGGGAAGGCGTTGTCGAGGACCGTCTCCACGTCGTTGATCGTCGAAACCGAACCGCTGGTGGCAACAGCGATTAACTGGACCGGTAGCCCCGACAGTCCCGCGGTAGGGTACGCGGTCGGCCACGTGGTCGACGCCGCGATGGTCACGGACTTTGTTACGGGCTCGAAGGCGATGTCATCGCCGAGCGCCGCGAAGTCGGCCCCCGCGTGGCACGTGCCGAGGGCTGGTGTGGTCACCAACTGAGCGCACGACACTACGCCGTACTGGAGGTTGCCACCGAGATTGTTGATGCGCGGCACCGCACCATCGATCACCATGTTGTTGGGCGCGACATACACAACGGTGATGCCGCGCACGCCGCGAATCGATCGCAGCGATGACAACACCGAGGACGGTACCGACGGCACTGAGTTGGCCGGGCCAAAGGCAAACTGATCGGTGACCGTCTTGCTCGCCAGGGTGCCCGACGCGGCGCCGTGGTCCGTGATGATGGTCGAGATCACACCGATAGACACACTCGTGACGAAGATCGCGAGAATCAGTCCGCTCACCGCGCGAAAGGCGCCGCGAGGATTGTCCGACAGGCGGCGTCCCGCGAGCAGCACCGAGACGCGGCTGGTGCGCCGAGCCATGACCTTCGCGCCATACATGGTCAACCATGGTCCGGCGAGCACGAGACCGGTCATGACCAAGAAGAAACCGAGCACGTACCCCTCGATCTGACCGCCGGAGCTGCCCGGGCGACCCGCGGAGACGAAGTAGGCGAGTTCGGCGATGCCAGCAAGCAGTGGAATGACCCGGTACATCCGTGGCGGTTGCGGTGTCACGCGTCGACTCACTCCGAGCGGCGAGACGTGTACGCGCTCCAGCGCGAAGCGAGCCACCACGACTGCGGCGCACGGGACACCAATGGCTGCGATGGTCGCATCGAACCACCCGATCGAGAGGTCGCCAGACTCCAGGGACTGTCCAGCGAAGGGGACGTGGACGAGCAAGGGCGCGGCCACGAAATAAAGACCGAAACCGATGACGACGCCCGCGATCGCCGCGACCAACGCCTCCACCGCGGCGATCACCGTCACCTGTCGCATCGTCGCACCCGCGAGGCGTATCGCGGCCAGTCGTTGCTCACGTCGAGCGGCCGAAAGCCGCATC
>DASZIH010000111.1:0-9709 GCA_035949355.1 Acidimicrobiales bacterium | reverse complement strand
AATTCCGCCACGCCCGCGAGAGACCCACTCTACGCCGTAAGAGAAGCCGTTTCGACTCTCGCACGGTAGATTGGTCGGATGATTACATCAGCAATGTCCGACGGATTTGGCGCGAACGATCTCAATCAACGCTTGTTGCGCGAACGAATCGTCTTTCTCGGCTCTCAAGTGGATCAAGAGACGGCCAACAGGATTTGTGCGGAGTTACTGCTCCTCGAAGCCGAAGATCGCGACAAGGACATCAGCATCTACATCAACTCACCAGGTGGCTCGGTGACCGATGGACTCGCCATCTACGACACGATGCAGTACGTCAACTGCGACGTCCGCACTATTTGCATCGGCATGGCCGCCTCGATGGGTCAGTTCCTGCTCTGTGCCGGCGCGCCGGGCAAGCGTTTCGCGCTTCCCTACAGTCGTATCTTGATGCACCAACCATCGATGGGTGGAATGCAGGGGCAAGCCTCCGACATCGCTATTCAGGCGGAACAGATCATCTATATGAAGAAGACCCTTGCTGAGCGCACGTCATTTCATACCGGGCAGCCGATCGAGCGAATTGAGGTCGACTCGGACCGCGATCGTTGGTTCACCGCGCAAGAGGCAAAAGAGTACGGCTTCATCGACGCCGTCATCGAGCGTTCGGCCATTCGTCAAGGGGCCTAGTGAGTGACGCCCCACCGGCGGACCCACAGCGTCGTTCACTTGAGGACACGCCGGTTCGTGTCGTCAGCGCGCGCGCCACGCTCCCAGCTCGGCTAAAGAATCTCTGGTCCCGTCGAGAGTTACTGCTCGGACTGATCTCGTCCGACATTCGCATCAAGTACAAGAACTCGTCGCTCGGGCTCTTTTGGTCCATGATCTCACCGGCCTTCACGCTGGGTGTGTACTTCCTGGTCTTCTCCGTGTTCTTGAAGAACGGGATCCCCAACTTCGTCATCTACCTTTTCTCGGGTCTCGTCGTCTGGAACATGTTCCAGAATTCGATCAACACCGCCACGGGCGTCATCGTCGATCGCGCGGCCCTCGTGAAGAAGGTTTCGTTCCCGCGAGAGATCTTGGCGCTCTCGAACGTCGGCGCGTCCGTTGTCTACTTCGTCGTCCAAATCTTCGTCCTCGTGCTCTTCGTCGCTGCGGTGGGGCACGCGCCGGCGTGGAAGTTCATGCTGATCTTGCCGATTTCGTTCCTCTCGTTGTTCCTTTTCACGTCAGCACTCGCCGTCGTGATGTCCGCGATCAACGTGTACCTGCGAGACATGAAACACCTGATGGAAGTGCTTTTACAACTCTGGTTCTGGATGACGCCGGTCGTCTACTCCTACGAGCACTCCATTGCCCCGCACCTCATCCGTCACGGTCTGTCCTTCCTCTACTTCTTGAATCCCGTGACCTTGATCGTCGTCACGTTCCAGCGGGTCTTCTACGTGAACACGATCGTTCACTCGACGGTCGCGCCGCACCCGGTCATCAGCGTGCTGCCGACCTGGTCCTTCGAGAAGTTCCTCTATCTCAACGGCGTGCTCCTCGCCATCGCGGTACTGTCGTTCTTCGTTGCTGAGGCGATCTTCGGTCGTCTTGAGGGCAATTTCGAGTCGGAGCTGTAATGACGAGTGTGATTGACGTTCAGGGCGTCTCGAAACAGTTCAAGATCCACCACGAACGCCACCAGTCACTGAAGGAACGGCTTCTCCATCCCCGATCAGGCTCGACGGAAGTCTTCAACGCGCTGTCCGGCATCAACTTCACGGTCGGTCAGGGTGAGACCGTCGGCATCGTGGGTCACAACGGCTCGGGTAAGTCCACCCTGTTGAAGTGCATCTGTGGTGTCTTGAAGCCGACGACGGGCGAGATACGACTGCGCGGGAGTCTTGCGGCGTTGCTCGAACTCGGCGCTGGCTTTCAAACCGAGCTCTCCGGTCGCGACAACGTCTACCTGTACGGCGCGATGTTGGGCTTCTCTCGCAAGATGGTCGACGGGATCTTCGACGAGGTGGTCGCCTTCAGTGAGATCGAGCAGTTCATCGACACGCAGGTGAAGTTCTATTCGAGTGGCATGTACGTTCGATTGGCCTTCGCGGTCGCGGTGAACGTGAACCCGGACATCTTGGTGGTCGACGAGGTCCTCGCGGTGGGCGACGAACGTTTCCAAGCCAAGTGCGTGGACCGAATCCAGCGATTCAAGGAGGAGGGGCGCACGATCCTGCTCGTCACCCACAACGCCGACCAGGTTCGTGCGCTGTGCGACCGCGCTGTCGTGCTGGAATCCGGCGACATGATCGCTGACGGCCCGACGCACGAGTCGTTACGGATCTTTCGTGAGCACCTTCTCGAAGAGGCGGTCGAACACGACAGCGCTCGATTGAGCGAGACGGTCAAGATCGAAGCCGTGTCGTCGCCCACGGGCTCGTTCGAGGTGCGAAGTGGCGCGGCGCTGCACCTCGACGTGAGCGTGCACTCGACCTCGGCGTACAGCGGGAACTTCGTCATGGAGCTCTTCACGCGCGGAGGACTCCTCATCAGTCGCAGTGACGCTCAAGGTTCGCCGGTCAACCTCGTGCCGGGTCACAACGTGATCGGCATCGACCTCGCGCAGATGCCGCTGCTCGACGGTCTTTACGACCTCAACGTGGGCATCGTCGACCACCACGGCCACACGGTGATCGCGTGGAGCGAGCAGGCCGCCTCGATCCAGGTCACCTACGAAGGTCGAGAGGCGGGCGTCGTCGAGCTCGGCGCCACTATCCGCCAGCAGTAGCGCTCCAGTCGGACGCGTCACCCTTCAAGCGAGGGAAGGTCCGCAACGCCCCCAGGACCCCGAGTTTTCCCACGTCGTAGGGGTAGGTCGCCCCACGAAGGAGTCGTCGGTCACCGCGGGAGTTGCCGTAGGCGTAGATCACCGGCTCGACGCCAGGGTGGTGTTCCTCGAACCAGGCCGTCAGCCGACGCATCTTCTCGCTCCCGCGGCAGTTCTTGCCGAGGTAGCTCCCGGTCAACTTGCCTCTCGCGTCGACGGCGAGGCGCGTGCCGAGGCCTCCCGCGACGTCGAGGTGCTCCGCGACGACGTCGACGTAGATCTGTGGTGACGCGGAGACGAGGACGACGTCGTGGCCTTGGCGAAGGTGCCAGCGCACACGTTCGATGACGCGTTCTCGTCCGCGCTCTTCGAAGTGGCGAATCGCGAACTCGCGAGAGCGCGTCATCACGTCCTCGGCGTCGAGCCCGAGGAGGAGCTTTCGAAAAAGTCGTTCCTTCGCGTGATCGGCCCACGGTCCGCTTCGCAGGGCGCCAACGACGAGGGGCCAGAAGAGCCCGAGCGCCGCGAAGTAGGTCGCGCGACGTCCGCGTAAGAAGCGCAGCCACTTGAAGACGCTGCCGCCCTCGCTAAGCGTGCCGTCGAGGTCGAAGGCCGCCACGGTCGGCGTTGGGGAAGTCGTCATTGTTCTAGTTTCACAGGCGCTTCATAAGGGCGTGATGAATACTCTATAAAGCCGGTGGTATTTTGCGAGATTCAAAAATTCACCGCTAAGGTGTGCGGGTGCCGTCGAGTGACTGGCACCTCGCACACAAGGAGTGATCATGGCAATTCGTTTGGGCGACGAGGCCCCCGACTTCACGGCAGAGACCACTGAGGGAACCGTGAACTTTCACGAGTACCTGGGTGACGGCTGGGGCATTCTCTTTTCGCACCCCAAGGACGTCACGCCGGTGTGCACCACGGAGCTCGGTGGTTTTGCCGCGCGCAAGGCTGAGTTCGACAAGCGCAACACCAAGCTCATCGCCGTCTCGGTGGACAACGTGGAGTCGCACAACCGTTGGAAGGCCGACATCGACGAGGTGCAGGGCACCGCGCTGAACTTTCCCATCATCGGTGACGAGGACCACAAGGTCGCCGATCTCTACGACATGATCCACCCAAACGCCAATGACACCTTGACCGTGCGCAGCGTCTTCATCGTGTCGCCGGACAAGAAGGTGAAGTTGACCTTGACGTACCCGGCCTCCGTAGGCCGCAACGTCGACGAGATCGTGCGCGTGCTGGACTCGCTGCAGCTCTCGGCGAAGTTCCCCGTATCGACGCCCGTCGACTGGAAGGACGGCGAGGACGTCATCATCGCGCCGGCCGTCAGCGACGAGGACGCCAAGGAGAAGTTTCCGAAGGGCTTTCGAAAGGTAAAGGACTACCTGCGCTTCACGCCGCAGCCCAACAAATAAACTCCCTTCATGTAGTTGACGTCGACGCGGCCACTTTGTAGTGGCCGCGTCGGTCATTTCACCCCCACAGCGAAGGAGCTATCGTGACGAACGACCTCGTATTTCAATTAGGAAATGAAAAGATCAATCGCCTGGGTTTCGGTGCCATGCGCATCACCGGGCCCGGCATCTGGGGCTACCCAGCCGATCGCACCGAAGCGCTGAACGTCCTTCGCCGCGCGAGAGAACTCGGCGTCGACTTCATCGACACCGCCGACTCCTACGGGCCTTCCGTTTCAGAAGAGCTGATCTTCGAGGCGCTGCACCCCTACGGTGACGTGAAGATCGCCACCAAGGCCGGATTGCTTCGAACAGGTCCCGACGTCTGGGTGCCGTGCGGGATTCCTGACTACTTGCGTCAAGAGTGCGAACTGTCACTTCGACGACTCGGCCAAGAGTCACTGGATCTCTTTCAACTCCACCGCATCGACCCGAAAGTGCCAGCGGACGAGCAGTTCGGCGTGCTGAAAGACCTCCTCGACGAAGGAAAGGTGCAGGCACTCGGTCTCTCGGAAGTCTCCGTGGACGAGATCAAGGCGGCGCAGAAGGTCATTCCTGTCGTCACCGTGCAGAACCTCTATAATCTCACCAACCGACAGAGCGAAGAAGTCCTTGACTACTGCGACGCGCAAGGTATTGGCTTCATTCCTTGGTTCCCCGTGGCCTCGGGCTCGCTCGCTCGTCCCGGCGGTCCGCTCGACGCACTCGCGAAGGAGAAGGGCGTCAGCGTGGCGCAACTTTCACTGGCGTGGCTCTTGCAGCGTTCACAGATGATGATTCCGATCCCCGGCACGTCAAAGGTGGCGCACCTCGAAGAGAACGTCGCGGCGAAGGACGTGGAGCTCGATGACGACACCTTCAAGAAGCTGAGTGAGCTGACGAACTAGTTCGCCGGCGTTGACGCGTCGATCAGCGACGCTCGAAGTTCTCGCTTGAGCACTTTGCCTTGAGGGTTGCGCGGTAGGGCCTTCGAACGAAACACGTATCGGGTTGGCACTTCGAACTTCGCCAGGCGTGCCGCGACGTGACGTGCGATCTCTTCGGCCTCGATGGCTCGACCGGGGCGAAGCACGATGACGGCGGCGACCTCTTCGCCGTACGTGGGGTGGGGAAGACCAATGACGGCGCAGTCCGCGACGTCGGGGTGATCGAAGATCGCGCCTTCGACGATGACCGAGTAGACGTTCTCACCGCCGCGGATGATCATGTCCTTCGCGCGGTCGACGATGTAGACGAAGCCTTCGTCGTCGATGCGCGCGATGTCACCGGTGTGCAGCCATCCGTTGGTGAAGGCCTCCGCGGTGGCTTCTGGCTTGTTCCAGTAACCTCGCACGACGTTCGGGCCCTTGATCCAGAGTTCGCCGACGACGTCGGGACCGCGCGGTAGTTCGTCGGTCGGTTCAGGTCCTTCGAATCCCTCGGGCACGATGACCATTTCATTCACCGGGTAGGCCGGGCCGCAACTACTGGGTTTTGCGAGGTAATCCGGACCGGCGTTCCCGCACACCCCCGCCGACGTCTCGGTGAGGCCGTACCCGTTACTGGACTGACCGCCGGGAAACGCCGCGCGAAGTCGAGCGGCGAGGTCGGGCGGTGGCGGGGCGCCCCCGTAGGCGATGCTCTTCACGCTCGAGGTGTCGAACGTGGCGAACGCGGGGTCGTCGAGGATCTGCATCGCGATGGTGGGCACGCCGCCGATGCCGGTGATGCGCTCGGACTCAATGAGCTCGAGCGCACGTCTCGAGTCGAAGTGGTGCATCATCACGATCTTGTTGCCGGCCGCCGTCGCGGGGATCATGAACGCGTGACAGCCGGTCGCGTGAAAGAACGGGATGTTCAAAAGACCCGACGTCTGTTCGCCGAGTCTGGCATCGGGCGTGCCGAGACGCATCGCGGATCGTTGTCCGGCGAAAAAGAGGTTCATCAAGTTCGTGATCACGTTGCGGTGTGAACCCACCGCCCCCTTCGGGTGACCGGTCGTGCCCGACGTGTACATCATCGTCGCGTCGTCATCGGGACCGATGACGACGTCGGGGAGTGTTGCTTTTGGATCGACCTCACCGACGGCGTCCGCGAACGTCATGACGCGTAGGCGCGCGTTCGGTTCGCCGAGTCGCGTCGCACGCGTCAAGTCGTCGCTCAAGACGACGACGGTGGTGAGCTCCGTCAGTTCGTCCAGTCTCGGTCGTACTCGCTCGAGTCGTTCCTCGTCGACGAAGAGGACGGACGACCCTGAGTCACTGAGACCGTAGAGCAACTCATCGGTGGTCCACCACGCGTTGAGGGGCACCACGACCGCGCCCGTTACGACGGAGCCCCAAAAGGCCATCACCCACTGCGGGAGATTGCGCGCCGCGATGGCGACGCGGTCGCCCTTTCGAACACCGAACTCGACGAGTCGTGCGGCAAGCGACGCGGCGACGCGGTAGTGCTCCTCGAAGGTGTAGCGCTGGTCTTCGTAGACGAGGAAGTCACGCGTGGCGTGGTTGAGTGAGAGTTCGAGGATCTGACGCAACGAAGGAGGCGCGTTCTTCCAGACGGTCAGTTCTCTGCCGTGCACCACGGCGCGCTCGGTCTCGAACATCTGTCCAGGTGCGATGAGTCGCGCCGTCGCTTCTTCGAGCGAGAGTTCCGCTTCACTCATGGACGCAGAGACTACGTGGACTCGTTGACGGGTTGAAAGAGGGTCGCGCGGTAGTGCACGAGTTCGCTGATCGACTCGCGTATATCGTCGAGCGCACGGTGCGAGGACTCCTTCTCAGGCAAACTGGCCACCACGTCGGGATTCCAGCGGCGGGCCAGTTCCTTGATGGTGGACACGTCGACGTTGCGGTAGTGCAAGAACGCTTCAAGCGATGGCATGTACTCCTGGAGAAAACGGCGATCCGTGCCGATGGAGTTGCCACAGAGTGGCACCGAGCGCGCTTCGGTGATGTGGGATTTGAGGAAGTCGAGGGTTTTCGTCTCCGCCTCCTCGTGCGTGATGGTGGACGCGATGATGGCTGGCAACAGACCCGACTTCGTGTGCATCTCGGTGACGAAGGGACCCATTTCGGCGAGCTGTTCCGACGTGGCGTGCAGGACGAGATCGGGACCCTCAGCGAGGACGTTGAGGTGGTCGTCGGTGATCAGCGTCGCGATCTCGACGATGACGTGTCGAGAAGGCTCTAAGCCCGTCATCTCCAAATCCATCCACACCAGCACAGTGCGACACTACTTAAAGTGGCTGGCCACCGTGTGTAGCCTTCCCGCTATGGAAATCTTCACCAAGGTGCTACACCCCGACGCCGTACTGCCTCACTACGCCCACGAGGGCGACGCGGGGTGCGATCTCGTGGCGATCGAGTCGTGCGTGCTTCGCGCCGGTGGGGGCCGCGCGATGGTCGCGACGGGACTCGCCGTCGCGATTCCTGAGGGCCACGGGGGCTTCGTACTGCCGCGCAGCGGATTGGCCTCGAAGCACGGCGTGACCTGCGCCAACGCGCCGGGCCTCATCGACCCGGGGTACCGCGGCGAAGTGAAGGTGGCGCTGGTGAACCTCGACCCCGAACTCGACTACCACGTCGAAAAGGGCGATCGCATCGCTCAACTCGTCGTCCTTGCCGTGACGGCCGCGAACTTTCAGGTCGTCGACGAACTGCCGAGCGCCGCGCGCGGCGCGGGTGGCTTTGGCAGCAGCGGCCGATGACGAAATTCCTCGGACCACTCGATAGCGCGTTCATCTTGCTTGAGACGCCGGGCACGTCAATGAACATCGGCGCCGTCATAGAGCTCGAGGTCGGCGACGTCATCGATCCGAAGGAGCGCTTCGATCGAATTGAGAGCAGTATCGCCGCGCGAATTCACGAGATCCCCGTCTTGACCCAACGAGTCGTGCGCGCCCCCTTCGACATGACGTGGCCCATCTTGGTCGAGGACGAGAAGTTTGACGTCAGTCGTCACGTCGTTCGCGCGGCCTTACCGACACCTGGGTCACCCGAACAGTTCGACGCCTACGTGTCGGAGTTCTTGTCACGCTCTCTCTCGCCGCAACGACCGCTGTGGCAACTTCTCGTCATCGAGGGCCTCGAAGACGGTCACGCGGCACTGGTGATGAAGGCGCACCACGCGCTCGCCGACGGCGTGTCCTTCGCCGAGACGTTCGCCAACCTCTTCGACATCTCTCCAGAGATACGCGAGCCCGGCCCCCGTGTTGACGTCGACGAAGAAGAGCCCACCGTGACGACGTCGATCGGACTCCTTCGTCAAGCGCTCGCTCGGGTACGTCGCCACCCCCAGCTCTTGGTGGAGAACGTCGTCTCGTGGGGGCGCCGGCTCTACGAGATCCTTCGCGCGGTCGTCACCGTCATCTCGGAGCACAAGCGTCGCAACGCCACGCCCAACCAGCCGTCGATCTTCGAGGCGAGACGAACGTCGCTCACGGGAGCGTCCGGGATCGAGAAGACGTTCCACCGCACCCGTGTTCCCCTCGTGGACGTGAAGCGGGCCGCCAAGACGCGCGGCGTCTCGGTGACGGACTTCGTCATGGCGACGACGAGTGGCGCGTTGAAACGACTACTCGACGATCGCGGTGACGTCCTCAAGCGCGACCTCATCGCCTTCGTGCCGATCAACGTGCGCGGCGAAGGTGACACCGCCGACCTCGGGAATCAGATCTCCGGGATGCTCCTCGCCCTGCACACTGACGCGGCGGACCGCGAAGAGCGCCTTCGCGCCATCTCCGTCGACTCCGCGAAGACGCGAGGCGAGCAACGACGACATCGCGCCAAGATCTTTCAAGACGTTCCTCGCGTGCTCGGACCAACGCTGCTGTCCTTCGGTGGAAAAGTCGTCTCGGCGTTCGGACTCTTCGATCATCTTCCGGTTGCGAACGTGATGATCTCCTCGGTAGCGGGACCGCCGATTCCGCTGTGGCTGAGTGGCTACCGTGTCACGTCAGCGGCGCCCTTCGGCCCGCTCCTTGGATCGTTCTCACTCAATATCACGGTGCTCGGCTTTGAGGAGAACCTGGAGTTCGGACTACTTGGCTGCGCCGATCGAATCGACGATCTTTCGACGTTGCGGGACTACCTGTTCGAAGAAGCGATGGCGTACATCGAGGCCACCGCGTCGTAGAAGGCGCTTGGTAGCGCGACGCGCGTCGGCTACAATTGAAGCACCACGCGGACGTAGCTCAGTTGGTAGAGCGCGACCTTGCCAAGGTCGAGGTCGCCGGTTCGAGCCCGGTCGTCCGCTCCAAGAAGTAGGAAGTTGAATCCCGGTTTCTCGTTCGAGAGCCGGGATTCGTTCTGTTCGCCCAACCTGCGCCGGTGCGGACTTGTTCAGCGCTATTTGAAAAGGATGAGCTGGCCGGTGACGAGACCAACCGCGGTGAGCCACGCCAACGCGCCCAACCCCCGCTTCATCCAGACGTTGGTCCAGTCGATGCCCTCACGTCCAAAGAGTTCGAGGAGGCTTA
>DASZIH010000110.1:0-51546 GCA_035949355.1 Acidimicrobiales bacterium | reverse complement strand
CACCTGCCGGTCTTCAACACCGCCTTCGACGTGTTCTTCTCGATTCGCTCCTGGGAGAGCGCCGAGGCACTGCTCGGGGACGAACTCGACGGTCACGAGCGTGAACGTGAGGGCGCTGCGGGCGCGACCGGACCGGGACCGTCGCGTGGCGAGGGTGGGGGATCGACGGCCATGAGCGCGCAAGAGCTCGCCGATCTGCTCTTTCGAGCATTGCGCGACGGCGACCCCGACGCGATGCGCCTGGGCGCCGCGGAAGCGGTGTCGCGCTACGCCGGCATGGAGCCGGGGCGACCCGTGGGCGGGACCTACTACCTCTACCGCACCCTTCGAAACCTCGAGCTCGAATCCCTCGAGCAGCGCTTGCTCGCGGGGACGTTGGGAGATACCCCCGATCATCTCGGTGAACGACTGGCCCACGACGAAGTGACGGCCCGGATCGAGCAGCTGAAGTCCGAGATCGAGCGCGAGATCCGTGAACGCCTCGTCGAGGACCGCGGATCGGAGGCGCTGGCGAAATCGGTGCGCAAGCCGCTGCCCGAGGACCTCGACGTCATGCACGCCAACCGTGACGAGATGGCGCAACTCGAACGCGCGCTTCGTCCCTTGAGCCGAAAACTCGCCGTGCGTCTCGCGCGCAAGCGCCGCCGCCGCCGTCGCGGACCGGTCGACCTACGCCACACCGTTCGGCGAAGTCTGTCGACGGGCGGCGTGCCGATCGACCTTCGGTTCAAACCACCGCGTCCGGCGAAGCCCGAGATCTTCGTGATCGCCGACGTGTCGGGATCGGTGGCCTCCTTCGCGCGTTTCACCCTCCACCTCGTGCACGCCATCAGCTCGCAGTTCTCCAAAGTCCGAAGCTTCGTGTTCGTCGACGGACTCGATGAGGTGACGCGCCTCTTCGAGGGGGTCGAGGACCCCGCCGACGCCGTGGCGCGCATCAACGCCGAAGCGGACGTCATCGCCTTCGATGGTCATTCGGACTACGGTCGAGCGCTCGTCAGCTTTCACGACCGCTTCGCGAAAGACCTCACCAAGCGCTCGACCGTCTTGATCCTCGGTGACGCGCGCAACAACTACCACCAGGCGCACCCGGAAGTACTCGCGGATCTGCACTACCGCGCCAAGGCGGTTTACTGGCTGAACCCTGAACCGACCAGCTACTGGAACAGCGGCGACTCCATCGTGGCGCAGTACGCGCCCTACTGTGATCGCGTCATCGAGTGTCGAACCTTGCGCCAACTCGAGGCCTTCGTGGGAGAGCTCGCGTGAGCATGGCCGAACTGCTCCCGCCCGAAGGGTTCCGCCAACGCGGAGCGTTACCCACGGGGACGCGTCTTCTCATGATTCGCCACGGCGAGGCCGTCGCGAACGCGAAGGGTCTCGCGGGCGGACCACTGGGTGACGGCGGACTCACCGAGCACGGTCGCAGTCAGGCGCTCGCTTTGGCGAGGCGTCTCACGGTGACCCGCGAGCTCGCCGCGGCGAGCGCCTTCTACACCTCGACGTTGCCGCGCGCGATCGAGACCGGCGCCCTCGTGCGCCCCGCCATCAACGACAACCTCGTGGCCGTCGAGGATGAGGATCTCTGTGAACTCGGCGTCGGCGAGGCGGACGGCATGACCTGGTCGCAGATCGCCGAGACCTACGCGTTGCCCGACTGGGACCTCGATCCCTCGCAGGTGAACGTGCCGGGTGGCGAATCGCTCCTCGGCTTCTTTCAACGCAGCGTCGACGCCATCGAGCGGCTCGTGGCGCGACACCCGAAGGAGTTGGTCGTGCTCGTGGTGCACGGCGGCTTCATCGAGCAGGCGATGAAGCTCTACCAGGGCTTGCCGGGTGGCACGCGGCTTCGACCCCGCATCGAGCACTGTTCCATGACCGAGATCGAGTTCGACGGCGATCGACGCCGCCTCCTTCGCTACAACGACTTATCGCCGATCGGGGTCGTGTAGCGCTGCAGGTACTCGGCCACGTGAAAGGCCATGTCGAGGGCCTGGGTCGCGTTCAGCCGCGGATCGCAGATCGAGGTGTAGTTGTGCGACAGGTCGGCCTCGTCGAGACGGGACCCTCCACCCAAGCACTCCGTGACGTCGTCACCGGTGAGTTCCACGTGCAGGCCACCTGGCCAGGTGCCGAGCGCCTGGTGGAGCAGGAAGAACTGGGAGGTCTCGGAGAGCACGTCGTCGAATCGGCGCGTCTTTTGGCCGCCCGAGGCGACGAAGGTGTTGCCGTGCATCGGGTCGCAGGCCCATAGTTCGGTGCGTCCGTCGTCACGTAGGCCTTCGACGAGGGGTGGCAGGAGTTCGGAGATCCGTTCGTGACCCATGCGCGCGATCAACGTGAGTCGACCGGGCTGGTTCTTGGGATTGAGGACGTCGACCAGTCGGCGCAGCTCGTCGAGACCCATGGTCGGACCGACCTTGAGACCGAGCGGGTTCGACACCCCGCGAAGGAAGTTCACGTGCGCGCCGTCGAGTTGGCGCGTGCGGTCACCGATCCACAAGAGGTGCGCCGAACAGTCGTACCAGTCACCGGTGAGCGAGTCCTGGCGCGTAAGCGCCTGTTCGTAGGGCAGGATCAGCGCCTCGTGACTGGTGTAGAAGTCGACGCTCTGGAGCGCACTGTCGTCGTGCAGGTCGATGCCGCAGGCCTTCATGAACTGCAGGGCGCGCTCGATCTCGTCGGCGATGACTTCGTAGCGCTTGCCCTCGAGGGAGTTCGCGACGAACTCCTGGTTCCACGCGTGCACCCGCGAGAGGTCGGCGAAGCCGCCCGTCGTGAAGGCGCGCAGCAAGTTGAGCGTCGAGACGCTCTGGTGGTACGCGTCGAGGAGACGCTCGGGATCGGGGCGACGGGCCTCGGCGGTGAACTCGTCGGAGTTGACGATATGACCTCGAAACGCTTCGAGACGGACGCCGTCACGCTCTTCGTAGTCGTCGGATCGGGGCTTGGCGAACTGGCCCGCAATACGTCCCACCTTGATGACCGGCACGCCGGCCGCGTAGGTCAGCGCGACGGCCATCTGCAAGATGACCTTCAGCTTGTCGCGAATCGTGTCGGCCGAGCTCTCGTGAAAGGACTCCGCGCAGTCGCCCGCTTGGAGGAGGAAGGCCTTGCCACTGGCGACGAGCGCCAAGTGCTCTTGGAGACGACGCGCCTCACCGGCGAAGACGAGGGGCGGCTTGTTGGCGAGACGCTGTTCGACGCGCGCGAGGTGCTCGAGATCGGGCCAGGTGGGACTCTGCGCTACCGCGAAGTCACGCCACGAGCGCGGTGTCCATTCGAGTGACGGCGTTTCCATCTACCAAGCGTAGGGGCTTCACGCAAGAGCGAGCAATCTCGGTAGGCTTCGATGGTGAAAGTTCGGCGACTTGGTCTCTTCGGTGGGACCTTTGACCCGCCACACTTTGGTCACGTCGCCGCGCTCGAGGCCGCCGCACGCTGTGGACGTTTCGACCGGCTCCTGGTGACCGTGGCGGGTGATCCGTACTTGAAGAAGTCCGACGTCCGTCCCGCGGCGTTGCGTCTCGCGATGGCCCACGCCGCGTTCGACGACCTCGCGCTCGTTGAGGTCTCCGACCTCGAGATCCGTCGCGAGGGACCGTCGTACACCATCGACACTGTGCGAGAACTGCTCGAGGACGTCGACACCGTCGACCTCATCGTGGGCGCCGATCTGGCGACGCAACTGAACGGCTGGCACGAGGCGCAGGCGCTGCGAGAACTCGTGGCCGTCGGTATCGTGCCTCGCCCCGGATCGACGCTGTCAGCGCCTTCGAACTGGCGAAGCTACGAGATTCCGATGGAACCGGTGGATCTCTCGAGCACGTACATACGTGAACTGTTCTCGGAGTACGCGAATCTTGGCGATTTCCTGCCCGCGGGCGTCATTCCGCTTTTCGAAGGCGCGCGAGGCTAGAGTCGTCCCAATGGCAGTTCGCATTTTCGACCTGACCGAACCGCAGTCGACACGGCTGAAGGTTCTGGAGGCGGCGCCCAGTCGTCGAGATTTACGACGCACGAAACATCGCTACGCGCTCGTGGGCGTCACCGTCGTCGCCGTTCCCTTCTTCGCCGCGCTCGTCGCCTTAGGAGTTGCGCGCTGAGTGAGACCGTGACGAGCGGCGAGCGAGCTCGCGGCCCCTATTCCACCTACGTCACCACGCTCGTGAACGCCGCGATCGTCGCCGCGGAGGAGAAGATCGGCGTCGATACCGTGGTGCTCGACCTACGCGAACTGGTCGACTCCTTTGACGCGCTCGTCGTGACGTCCGGGCGAAACGATCGCCAGGTGCGCGCGCTGGCCGAAGAGATCGAACGGCTCGTCGATCTCGCCCTCGACGTGAAACCGATACACGTCGAAGGTCTCACGCAGGGCGAGTGGGTGGCTATCGACTACGGCGACGTCATCGTGCACGTCTTTGACGAGACGGCGCGCGAGTACTACGACCTCGAACACCTCTGGAACGCCGCGCCGGTGCTTCGCCCACTCACCACGCACTAGTTCAAGAGACTCTGGAAGTTGCTCTGCGACACGAAGATCGCGCGCGCGCCGTTCGGCATGAGCAGGCGCTGCGTGACGCCGGCGACCTTGACGTTGATGCCGCGCACCGCGCCCGCGGCGTACGCGGTGAGCACGAGTTGACCAACGGCGAGTAGTTGCTGCGCGCGCGGGAGCGAACTGAGGGGCGTGGCGAAGTTGAAGTAGCCGATCTCGTTGTTCACGTTCGCCGAGATCAACACCATGTTCGTCGGAAGCGCGGACGTGTAGCCGAGCGACGTCTCGATGGGCGTCGGGCCGAGGAGCAACTGACCGATCACGGTCGCGAGCGTCGGCGGCGACGGCACGATGCGACTCGACGGGGTTAGGTGGTTGGTGGCGTCCACCAAGTACACGGGTTGGGTCTTGAAACGCACGCGCGCGTGGTTGGTACCAGGAATTGTCTGATTGAACAGTCCGTACGGATCCTTCGACACGGGGATGCGCACGGGGGTGGCGTTAGGCGCCACGAACGTGCAGCCCGAGAGCACGAGGGCGCCGAGCACGACGAGCGCGATGGCCCGGAGCCGCCTCACGACGGCTCCGCGTTGATAAGTGGCAGCAAGATCTGGAATCGAGCGCCACCCTCGGGACTGTCGAGCACGCGAATCGTGCCTCCGATGGCGCGCACGTGGTCGCGCACGAGCGCGAGTCCGAGTCCGGTGCCTCGAACCACGCGCCGATCGTGGGCGGCCCGTCCGCGGAAGAACCGTTCGAAGATCGCCTCTCGCTCTTCGGCGGGCACGCCCGGGCCCCCGTCGTCGACGTTGATGGCGATCTGGCCGAACTCGACGTCGATGCGAATGGTCGTGGCGTCGCCGGCGTAGTGGTGGGCGTTGTCGATGAGGTTCGTCATCACGCGCTCGAATCGTCGACGGTCGACCGACACGAGCGGATCATCGAGGCCGGGCTCGACTTCAATGGGCGGCTCCACCAGCCCGTGTCGGCGAGCCGCCGAGCGTACGCACTGGTGGACGAGCTCGATGGCCGTGACCGTTTCGATGACGAGCGGCACCGCGTCCGCGTCGCTGCGGGCCATCTCGAGGAGGTCTTCGACGAGCGACTGGAAGATCGACAGGTCGGCCGTCAAGAGGTCCAGGCTCTCCTGACCGGCCGGTGAGAGCTCGTAGCGATGTTGCTGCAACACCGAGGCCGTGGTCGCCAGCGTCGTGAGGGGCGAGCGTAGTTCGTGGCTGACGTCGCTCGCGAAGCGCGCGTCGCGCTCGAGGCGTTCGACGAGCTGACCCACCATGTCGTTGAACGACTCGGTGAGCTGTTGCACCTCTCGGTCGGCGCGCGTGACCTGCAAGCGCGTGGTGAGATTGCCGTCGGCGATCGCCGCCGCGGCGAGCGAGACTCGCGTCAAGGGGCGCACCGTGCGACGCGTGACCCAGAGACCGCCGGCGATGCCGAGCAGGAACGTCACGAGCGCACCCGCCCCGAGGACGAGCATCAACGTCTTCAACGTGTGTTCGAGTGAGCCGAGTTTGAAGACCTCGAAGAACTGGGTCTCGACGGCCGGAATCGGCACGCCCACGACGAAGACCAGTTTTCCGTGGATGTTGAGAATCTGGGAGGTGGGCTGACCGTGTTTCACGTTGGCGAGGAACGCCGCCGAGACGTCCTTGGTGGAGGCGCCTTCGCTGCGCGAGAGCCATTCGTTGTAGGTGTAGACGAGGACGCTCGAGTTGGTGGCGTGTTCGATCGAGTTGAGGATGGCACTCAGGGTGGGTGGCGCGGTGTAGAGCGTGCTGCGCACGAGATCGGCGTTGACGTAGGCCTGTTTCAAGTCCGTCTGGACGCTCTCGTTGACGAGCACCTGGTGGAATCCTTCGTAGGTGAGCGACGCGAAGAGACCGCTCAGGAGGAGAGCTCCCAGTCCGAAGGTGATCAAGAGACGAAGTCGAAGACTCCGCTGGCGCATTACAGGACCAGCTTGTAGCCAGTTCCTCGAACCGTCACGAGGTAGGTGGGGCTAGCGGGATCGGGCTCGATCTTCATCCGGAGACGACGGATGTGTACGTCGACGAGGCGACTGTCGCCGAAGTAGTCGTAGCCCCAGACGTGTTCGAGCAGGTCCTCGCGCGAGAGCACGCGCCCGTTGGCCGCCGCCAAGTCGGTGAGCAGTCGAAACTCCGTCGACGTGAGGTGCAACTCGGTGCCGTCGAGGTGGCGTACGACGCCTTCGTCGGGGATGACCCTCAGTTCACCGAGCTGAAAGGCGTTGGTGCTCTTGTCGGGACGTCGCCGCAAGTGCGCGCGAACGCGGGCCAGCAGCTCCTCGGGGACGAAGGGCTTGGTCACGTAGTCGTCGGCGCCCGACTCGAGGCCGAGGATGACGTCCGCGGTCTCGTCGCGGGCGGAGACGATGACGATGGGTAGGTCACTCGCGGTGCGAAGCGCCTGGCAGCACTGAAAGCCCGTCATGCCCGGCAGCATGACGTCGACGATCGCCACGTCCGAGGCCATGCGCGAGAAGAGGGCGACGCCGAGTTCGCCCGTGGAGGCGTCGTCAACGGCGAAGCCCTCGCCTTCGAACATGAGTCGAAGCGCGGTGCGAATGTGGTCGTCGTCTTCCACGATCAAGATACGGGGCATCCCAACTCCTTTGGAATCTCCGCCAAGACTACTGAGTCATCATCCGGAACCGTGATTTCACTAGCCTTGACACGTGTCCGCTGTGCACGACGACGACGGGGCCGCCCGAAAGTGGTACCTCGAGGGTTACGCGGACACGTTGCGCGCAGCCGACCGCGCCGAGGCGACGCAACGCGCGTACCTGAGTGACGCGAAGGCCTTCGTCGACTGGGCGAAGGAACGTGACACGCGTGGTCCGGGCGCGATCACGAAGAAGGACCTCCGTGACTACTTGGTCTTCATGACCGATCGCGGTGACGCCCGTACGTCGATCGTCCGTCGCCGAGCGTCGTTGCGCAGTTACTTCGCCTGGCTCGTCGAGCGCGGACACCTGGCGACGAGTCCGGCCGCGCGACTGCTCGCGCCGCGACCGTCGCACCCCCTGCCCAAGCTCGTCGTGCGAGAACAACTGGACAACCTCCTCGAGGACGACTGGGGCGACGACGAGTGGGCGACGCTCGACCGTGCGGTCTGCGAGGTGCTCTACGGCGCGGGGCTTCGCGTGAGCGAACTCTGTGGGCTCGACCTCGTGAGCGTCGACGCCGCCCAGGGCCTCCTGCGCGTCCTGGGCAAGGGACGAAAGGAGCGCGTCGTTCCGCTGCATCGCAAGGGCCTCGAGGCGGTGCGGCTGTGGGTCGAGGACGGAAGAGAGTACGTGGCGCGCCCTGAATCTCCGACGGACGCCCTGTTCTTGAATCGTCGGGCCCGTCGTCTCGGGCCGCGCGACGTGCGCAGGATCCTCGATCACCGCGTCGCGCGCGGTCACGTGCACCCACACGCGTTGCGCCACACCTACGCCACGCACCTCGTCGAAGGGGGGGCCGACCTGCGCGTCGTCCAAGAGCTCCTCGGCCACGAGAACCTCACCACCACCCAGATCTACACCCACGTCTCGAAGTCGAGGCTCCAGAAGGTCCATCGCCAGACCCACCCGAGGGGTTAGTTCTCGGAAACGAGTAACATGGTCAGGCTCTCCCAGAGTGGGCGAGTTAGTGAGTTGTCCCCGTGGTTTCGTACGGTCGCCGTTCGCGGTGCTCCCCGGGGTTGAAGCAACCATACGGAAGGAAACTAGATCGTGGCACTCGTCACCCTGCAAGAACTCCTCGACTCGGGCGTGCACTTCGGGCACCAGACCCGTCGTTGGAACCCCAAAATGCGCCGCTTCATCCTGGGCGAGCGCAACGGCATCTACCTCATTGACCTCCGCAAGACCCTCGCGGGCATCGAGACGAGCTACGCCTACGTGCGTGACCTCGTCGCCGAGGGCGGCGTCATCTTGTTCGTCGGCACGAAGAAGCAGACCCAAGGTCCCATCGCCGACTACGCCCAAGCGTGCGGCATGCCCTTCGTCAACCAGCGCTGGTTGGGCGGGATGCTCACGAACTTCACGACGGTCGCCGGGCGCGTCAAGCGCTTGATCGAACTGCGCGCCATGGAGCGCGCGGGCGACTTTAACAACATGCCCAAGCGTGAAGCTCTGCGACACAGTCGCGAGCTCGAGAAACTCGACCGCAACTTGAGCGGCATCGCGAACCTCGAGCGCGTGCCCGACGCCATCTTCGTCATCGACACGAAGAAGGAGCACATCGCCGTCACCGAAGCGCGCAAGCTAGGCCTGCCCGTCGTGGCCGTCGTCGACACCAACTGTGACCCTGACGTCATCGATTACGTGATCCCCGGCAACGACGACGCGATTCGTGCCGGCTCGTTGCTCTGCCGCTTGATCGCGGACGCCGTCACCGAAGGTCGCTACATCCGCCAGAATCGTCCGGCCGTCACGGTGAGCCCGACGGCCAACGCCTGAGTCATTACAAGAAACAAAGAGGAGAACCAAGGTGACCATCACCGCGAAAGACGTACAAGCACTGCGCCAGGCAACGGGCGTGGGCATGATGGACGCGAAGAAGGCCCTCGAGGCCAACAACGGCGACAAGGAAGCGGCCACCCAGTGGCTGCGCGTCCAAGGACTCGCGTCGGCCGCTAAGCGCGCCGAGCGTGAGGCGGGCGAAGGCTCCGTCGCCGTCGTTCGTGACGGCAACGTCGCCGCCATTGTCGAGCTTCGCTGCGAGACCGACTTCGTCGCGAAGTCCGAGGAGTTCGTGAGCCTGGCCGACGAGATCGCCGCGCGCGTCGCCGCGCAGGGTGAAGGCGCCGTGAGCCAGTTCACTGAGAACATCGAGCAGATGCTCACCACCTTGAAGGAGAACATCTCCATTGGCCGGGTCTATCGACTCGAAGCCGGAGCCGACGAGGTCGTCGACACGTACTGGCACTCTCAGTCCGGTCGCGGCGTGAACGCCGTCGCCGTGGTGTTGAAGGGCGCGACCCAAGAAGTCGCGCACGAAGTCGCGGTGCACATCGCGTTCGCGAAGCCGATCTACCTGACGCGTGACGACGTGCCCCAGAGTGAGATCGACAAGGAGCGCGCCACGGTCGAGGAGATCACGCGCAACGAGGGTAAGCCCGAAGCGGCGTTGCCCAAGATCATCGAAGGACGACTCAACGGATGGTTCAAAGAGCGCGTCCTCGTCGAGCAGCCGTACGTCAAGGACGAGAAGGAAACCATCCAACAGTTCTTGAAGGGTGCGACCATTAGCGCGTACGCTCAAGTTGTCATCGGAGGATAGGACATCGTCGTGCGTCGAGTGGTTCTAAAACTGTCGGGTGAGGCGCTGGCCTCAGCCGCGAGCGACGAAACAATCGATGCCTCCACGGTGGACTTCCTGGCCCGCGAGATCGCTGCCGCCATGGAGCGCGGCGGACTCGAACTCGCCGTCGTCGTGGGTGGCGGGAACATCTGGCGCGGCGCGACCGGCGCGATGGCCGGGATGAATCGAGCCAACTCTGACCTCATGGGCATGCTCGGCACCGTCATCAACGCCCTCGCGCTCCAGGACGCCATCGAGAACCACGGACGTCCCACGAGGGTGATGTCGGCGATCAACATGGACCAAGTCGCCGAACCGTACATTCGCCGACGCGCGGTTCGCCACCTCGAAAAGGGTCGCGTCGTGATCTTCGCGGCCGGAATGGGTAACCCGTACTTCACGACCGACACCCCCGCTGCGCAGCGTGCCGCCGAAGTCGAAGCCGAGATCGTCCTGAAGGGAACCCACGGGGGAGTCGACGGCGTGTACAACGTGGACCCGCGCGTGAATCCCGACGCGGTGAAGTTCGACGAGATCTCCTTCGACGAAGTCATCGCGCGAGACCTTCGCGTCATGGACATGACCGCGATTACCTTCTGCAAGGACAATCACTTGCCACTTCGCGTGTTTGACCTGATGGCGGAGGGTAACTTGGGTAGAGCCCTCGACGGTCATCCCGTCGGTACGCTGGTGAAGTAATGGACAACGAACTCGTAGACCTCGTGATGGAAGACACCCGCGAGCGTATGGTGCGCGCGATTGAGCACGTGAAGAACGAGTTCGGTGCGGTGCGTACCGGTCGAGCGACGTCCTCACTCATCGAAGGACTCCTCATCGACTACTACGGCACTGAGACGCCGCTCAAGCAGCTGGCGAACTTCTCGGTACCCGAACCACGCCTCCTCGTCGTCTCACCGTTCGACAAGGGATCGATGGCCGCCATCGAGAAGGCGATCGGCAACGCCGATCTCGGGCTCACGCCGTCGAACGACGGCCAAGTCATCCGACTCGCGTTTCCGCCGCTCACCGAGGAGCGTCGCAAGTCATTCGTCAAAATGGTCAAGACCAAGGCCGAAGAGGGTCGCGTCGCGCTACGAGGGGTCCGTCGCCACGCGCGCCAAGAACTTGAGTCGCTCGAAAAGGAACAGGGTCTCTCGAGTGACGAGATCGAACGCTTGGAGAAGGTCCTCGACAAGATGACCCAAGACGAAGTAGCCGTCGTGGACGCGCTGCTCGCGCATAAGGAGCAGGAACTTCTTGAAGTCTGACGACGACGGCACGAGTTTCGACGAACCCACGGGCGAGTTCCCGGTGGCGAGTCCACACGACCCGCGCGTCACGATTACCGGTGCCGAGATGGTGACGAGTTTCGTCGAGGACGCGCCGGTGCTCGATCCGACGACGCTCCTGCCGCACTGGACCGACGCGCCGACGGGTCAAGTACCGATCGTCGTGGCGCGTGAGGCGGCGCAGAGCGACGACCCGTGGTCGGCCGTTCCCGCGCCGGCCTGGCGCGAGGGTGAAGCCGACTGGGTCGCTCACGAGGATCAGTTCGACGCGTCGATCCTCGCCGGCGACGAGAAAGTCGACGACGCGCGTCCCTGGGAGTTCGTACTTCCTGAGGAAGAGATCGCCGAAGAAGTAGTTCGCGTCGAGGCGCCGCGCCCGTCGCCGACGCGCGTCCAGCGCACGCGTCAACGCGCGACGACGAATCCGCTCGCCGGTCGCGCGGTTCGTCAGAGTTCCTCCAGCAACGTCTCGAGCGCGACGATGACGGGTGTTTTGCTCGCGATCGTCGTCTTTGGCGTCTTCTTCGCGGGTCCGTTGGCCGTGACGGTCCTCATCCTCGCGTCGCTGGCCTTCGCCAGTGCCGAGGCTTACGCGGGTTTTCGCTCGGTCGGCGCCCATCCGGCGACGATCTTGGGCATCGTCGCGGTACTGACACTCGGCGTCGCGGTGTATAACAAGGGCCTGGTCGTGGTGGGCGCCGTGACGGTGCTACTCACGATCTTCGGCTTCGTCTGGTACATGAGCGCGGAACGCAAGATCGACGTGCTCGACGGTCTCGGTGCGACCATCTTCGTCTACGTCTGGGTAGGCGTCCTCGGCTCGTACGGCATCGTCATGCTCTCGCCGCACACCTTCGCCAACCGCCACGGCATGGCGTACGTCTTTGGCGCACTGGCCCTCACCATCTGCAACGACGTCGGGGCGCTCTTCATCGGTCGTTGGCTCGGTCGTCGACCGCTCAACGCCGCGCTCTCTCCGAACAAGACCGTTGAAGGCACCGTCGGCGGCACGATCATCACCTTGATCGCCGGTGCCATCCTGCTGCCCTTGATGAGCCCGTGGACGAGGACGCACGGTGTCGAGGCGGCGGTGGCCCTCTCGATCGTCGTGCCGCTCGGCGACCTCTTCGAATCTATGGTCAAGCGAACCCTGGGTCTCAAGGACTTGGGTCGACTACTGCCGGGACACGGGGGACTCCTCGATCGCATCGACGGACTACTGTTCGCGCTGCCAACGATGTACTACCTCCTTCACCTGCTCAAACTGAGCTAGCGATGTCGCCCCCGCGCCGAAGCGTGGCGCTGCTCGGCGCGACCGGCTCGATTGGCGTGCAGACGCTCGACGTGTTGCGTCGAGAACGCGAACAGTTCGAACTTGTCTCGATCGCCGGCGGTGAGCAGTTGAGCGAGCTCGCGGCGATCGCTGGCGAATTCAACGTCAAGAGCGTCGCGGTGAAGAGTGAAAGTCACCGTGCGCAGTTGGTCGACCTCGTCGCCGATGACGTCGACGTTGTGGTGGGCGACGAGGGTCTGCACGAACTGTCCCAAGGGGCCGACGTGATCGTGAACGCGGTCTTGGGCTTCGCTGGTCTGCCCGTCACGCTGGGCGCGCTCAGTGCGGGTAAGCGCCTCGCGCTCGCGAACAAGGAGTCGTTGATCGCGGCCGCGCCGCTCGTCGCCAAGGTTCGCCACACGGACGGCGCCGCGTTGCTACCGATTGACTCGGAGCACTGCGCGATTCACCAGTGTCTCGCGAGCTCACCTGGCGCGGCTGGCTACCCCGACGTGAAACGTATCGTGTTGACGGCGTCTGGTGGACCGTTCCGTGGCTGGAGCGAAGAGCAACTGAAGGGCGCGACCAAGGAAGACGCGCTCCATCATCCGACGTGGTCCATGGGCGCGAAGATCACGATCGACTCGTCGACGTTGATGAACAAGGGCCTCGAAGTACTCGAGGCGTCAGCGCTTTTCGGTATCGACGTCGATCGCATCGACGTCGTCGTGCACCCTCAGTCCATTGTCCACTCGATGGTGGAGTACGTGGACGGTTCGGTGCTCGCGCAACTCTCGCGTCCGGACATGCGACTGCCGATCGCGTACTGCCTCGGACTTCCCGAGCGACTCGGTCACGCGTACGGCGAACTCGACTTCACCAAGCCGTTGGCGCTCAGCTTCGAGCCACCGGACGCGAAGGCGTTTCCGGCCCTCGGACTCGCGTACGAAGCGGCGCGCGTATCGGGCGCCGCTCCCGCGTGGCTGAGTGCGGCGAACGAAGTCGCCGTCGCCGCGTTTCTCGCTGACGAGATCAACTGGTGCGACATCGTCGCGATCGTCGCGTCGACGATGGATCACTACGTGGCCGACCCACTTGATTCCTTATCCTCTCTTTATGAAAATGACGACGCAGCACGACGATGGGCCCGCGCTAGCCTCGAAAGGTAGCCATGGAACACTCGTCGTCTCTTCGTCAGTCACCCGTGGCGCTGCTTGTGGGAGTAGTAGCGCTCGTGTCGTTGCTCACCTGGTTGGTGGGTTGGGCGTTGCCCCTCGTGATCTTTCTCATCGTCGCGATGGTGATGGCCCACGAATTCGGTCACTTCATCATCGCCAAACGATCCGGGATGTTGGTGACGGACTTCTTCGTCGGCTTCGGTCCGGTGTTGTGGTCAACCCAGCGCGGCGAGACCCGTTACGGCGTGCGCGCGCTCTTGCTCGGGGGCTACGTGAAGGTGCCGGGGATGGCGTGGAGCGTGCCCGTCGAACCAGAGATCGAGAGCCGCACGTATCGCGCCGCGTCCTACCCGAGGAAGGTCCTCTTCGCGTCGGCCGGATCGCTGATGCACGCGTTCATGGCCCTCGCGCTCGCGTGGGGCGCGCTCGCCTTCATCGGTGCACCTTCGTCGAGCGCCGTCGGCATCCAGGCTTTCTCGGTGTGGCAGGGTCACACGAAGACGGTGGCACAGATGGCCGGACTGAAGCTGGGCGATCAGATCGTCAGCGTCGATGGTCAAAAGATCACGAGCATCAACGAGCTCTCCAAGCTCATCCACGATTCAGCGGGCAAGAGGCTAACGATGGTCGTCGACCGTCACGGCAACGACCTCACGTTGCACGCGACACCCGTCAGCGGAAAATCGATCAAGGTGAGCGGCACGACGCTTGGTTCTGGTGGCTACATCGGGATCGAGATCGGGAACCTCACGGTGCGCGATTCCGTCGTGGCCGCGGTGCCCGGCGCCTTCCATGTCGTTGGATCACTCCTGGCGCTCGCGGGGCACAACATCGTGCACGTGTTCTCGCCGGCTGAGTTCTCGAGTCTCTTCCACCAAGTGACCACCCCTTCGGCGGCGACGAGCGTGAAGAATCAGAGCACCCGACCGGCGTCGATCGTGGGCGTCGTGCGCTTCGCAGTTCAGGGAGCCAATTCTGGTCTAGGCCCGCTCCTCAACGTCTTGATTCAAGTGAACATCTTCATCGGAGTCTTGAACATGCTCCCGATACTGCCCGTGGACGGTGGGTACGTGGCGATCGCGACCTACGAACGCCTGCGCTCGCGGCGGGGCGTGCGTCACCACGCCGACGTCAACAAGCTCGCGCCCGTCATCTACGCCTTCGTCGGCGCACTGCTGTTTCTCTTTGCCACGACGCTCTACCTGGATATCGCCCATCCTTTGCCCAATCCTTTTGGCTAGGCGCTTCGTGGTCGCTCGGAACACGGCAGAATAGAGACATGGACGTCACCGCTACTTCCTTAACACCTCGTCGCGTTACGCGACAGATCTCCGTGGGCTCGGTGAAAGTCGGTGGGGACGCTCCCGTTTCGGTTCAATCCATGACGACGACCAAGACCGCCGACGTCGAGGGCACGCTCCAGCAGATCTACGCCCTCGCCGCGAACGGTGCCGACATCGTTCGCTGTACGTGCAACGACCAGGGCGCCGCCGAGGGACTCGCGCAGATCGTGCCCCGTTCGCCGGTGCCCATCGTCGCGGACATTCACTTCCACGTCGAGATGGCGCTCGCGGCGCTCGAAGCCGGCGTGCAAGGACTCCGCCTCAATCCCGGGAACCTGCGCAAACCTGAAGAGATCAAACTCGTCGCGAGCGAAGCGCGTGACCGTGGCGTGCCGATTCGTATTGGCGTGAACGCGGGATCGTTGCACCCCGACATCTACGAACGCTTCGGTGGCGCGACGCCCGAAGCGCTCGTCGAGTCCGCGCGCATCGAGCTCGCCTACTTCCAAGAGGTGGATTTCTCCGACGTGAAGATCTCAGTGAAGGCGTCGTCGGTGGCGACGATGATCGCGGCCTACCGTTTGGCCTCGGCCACGTTCGATCACCCCTTGCACCTTGGCGTGACCGAAGCCGGTCCGCTTCCCGGAGGACTTTTGAAGGGCACGGCCGGCATCGCGACCTTGCTCGCCGAAGGCATCGGCGACACGCTGCGCTACTCACTGACGGCCGATCCCGTGGAGGAAGCGCGCGCCGGACGTCAACTGCTCGAATCGCTGGGTCTACGTGAACGAAAGGGCCTGGACCTCATCGCCTGTCCGAGCTGTGGACGCGCGGAAGTGGACGTCATCAAGGTCGCCACCGAGGCCCAAGCGGCCCTCAACGCGCTCGACGTGCCGCTCCAGGTGGCGGTGATGGGCTGTGTCGTGAACGGTCCGGGCGAGGCGCGTCACGCTGACCTCGGGATCGCCGCCGGAAAGAAGCGCGGTCACCTCTTCATCCAAGGTCAGATCATTCGCGTGGTGCCCGAGGACGAGATGGTCGACGCGTTGGTGGAAGAGGCGAAGAAGATCATCGCCGAGGGTGTCGAAGCACGCCTCCTCGCGCGCGACACGTCAGCCGAAGCCGAAGCCGCCGCCGACCGGGCCGCGTTGCTCGACGACCGTGGCGCGGACGTCAACAACGCGCAACAGCGCATCGAGAAGATCCGTCGTCAAGTCGAGCATTAGCTCCCTCTGTAGGCTTTAAAGACCTACAAAGGAGCACCGTGGCATCGCAGAGCGTTCTCACCCCTCAGAACGAGGACTTTCCACGCTGGTATCAAGACGTCGTCGCCAAGGCTGAAATGGCCGACAACGGCCCCGTGCGCGGCACGATGGTCATCCGCCCCTACGGCTACGCGATTTGGGAACGCATGCAGGCCGAGATGGACGCGCGCATCAAGCGCACTGGCGCGAAGAACGCCTACTTCCCGCTCTTCATCCCCGAGAGCTACCTCCACAAGGAGGCGGAGCACGTCGCGGGTTTCTCTCCCGAGCTGGCGGTGGTGACGCACGCCGGGGGCGAGCAACTCAGCGAACCGATCGTCGTTCGACCGACGTCCGAGACCGTCATCGGCGAGTTCATGGCCAAGTGGATCCAGAGCTACCGGGACCTGCCACTCCTGCTCAACCAGTGGGCCAACGTCGTGCGCTGGGAACTACGACCACGCCTCTTCCTTCGCAGCTCTGAGTTCCTCTGGCAAGAGGGCCACACCGCGCACGCGACGAACGACGACGCGTCGGCCTACGCGCAGCGCATCCACCTCGAGGTGTACAACGACTTTCTCGTCAACGTCCTCGCGGCACCGACGTACCTCGGCATCAAACCACCCAGCGAACGCTTCGCCGGCGCCATCAATTCGATGACGTGCGAGGGCATGATGCGTGACGGCAAGGCCCTGCAGATGGCTACCACCCACGAACTAGGCCAGAACTTCGCCAGGGCCTTCGACATCTACTACCAGAGTGAAGAGGGACAGGCCGCCCTCTGTTACACGACCTCGTGGGGCGCCTCGACTCGACTCGTGGGCGGGCTCATCATGACCCACGGCGACGACGCCGGACTTCTGGTGCCGCCGCGGCTTGCGCCCGTGCAGGTCGTCGTCATCACCGTGCGTGACGACACCGACGTCAACGAGGCGGCTGACCGGGTTGCGGCGTCGTTGCTCGAGGCGGGCGTGCGCGTCGAAGTGGACCGCGGTCGCGGGAGCTTTGGCCGACGCGTCACCGACTGGGAGATCAAGGGCGTGCCGTTGCGCGTCGAAGTCGGACCTCGCGACCTCGCCGAGGGTGTCGTCACCGTCGTTCGCCGTGACACCGGTGAGAAGTCAACGCATGGACTCGACGCCCTGGCGAACGTCGTACCAGGGTTACTCGAGACGTTCCAGCGCGAGCTCTTCGAGAGCGCCCAGGCCTACCTGATCGGCAATACCCACGACGTGGAAAGCGTCGCGGACGCGATCGACGCCGCGAAAGACGGCTTCGCCCGACTGGATTGGGACCTGGTCGCGGGTGAGGGAGAGCGCGAAATGAACGCCCAGGCCGTGAGTGTTCGCTGCCTCCAACGTCGAGACGGTTCTATGCCGGTGAGCGACGAGGAGGGGAACCTGATCTGCATCGTCGCCAAGTCGTACTGAGCGGGCAGGAAAACGGTACTTTTCTCACGCCGTCGTAAGTTCCTCCACCGACTTTCCGATTGTTTCAGGGCTCTTCGACTGCTACAATTGATGTCTACAGTCCGCTCAGGACGTTTGGACTCGTTTAAGCGCGGGCCTCGGGCCCGCGCTTTTTAATGTCTGAACGTCCGTAGCGACAGCGAAAGGAGACGGCCATGGAATGGGACACCACGCTGCGGCCCCTCCTTGCTCCGCTGGGACTTGACCTGTACGACGTCGAATTTTCGGGCGGGACACTGAACGTCGTCGTGAATCGACCCGGTGGGGTCGACCTCGAAGCGCTCACGAAGGCGAATCGGACCATTTCGGAGTGGTTGGACGCGAACGACCCCATTGCGGGTCGGTTCACCCTCGACGTCTCGAGCCCGGGACTAGAACGTCGCCTCCGCACCCCCGCACATTTCGCCAGCGCCGTTGGCGAACTGGTGACCTTGCGCGAACTGCGAGAGGGTGAAGCGACCCGTCGCCTCGAGGGGACGCTGACCAGCGCGGATGAGACGACGCTCACGATCGACGACAACGATCTCGGCGCGGTGACGGTCGCGTTCGACGCGATCGAACGCGCGCGCACGGTCTTCGCGTGGGGCGCCACCAAGCCCGCGACGACCAAGGGTACGAAGGCATCATCGACGAGCAAGAAAGGCTAGCCATGGCGAACTTCGAATTTCTTGAGGCCCTCGGTCAGATCGCGCGGGACCAGAACATCGACGAAGGTGAGTTGTTGATCGCGTTGGCGAACGCGCTCCTCGCCGCGTACAAGCGCCGTCCCGACTCCGCCGAAGACGCGGAAGTTGAGATCAATCCCGAGACGGGTGAGATCAAGGTCTGGGGACTCGAACTCGACCTCGAGGGCAACGTCACGCGTGAGTGGGACGCGACACCTGAGGACTTCGGTCGCATCGCCGCGCAGACCGCGAAGCAGGTCCTGATGCAGTTGATCCGCGACATCCAACGTCGCCAGATGTACGAAGAGTTCGCCAACCGCGAAGGCGACATCGTCTCGGGCACCGTCCAACAGAACGACAACCGCTACACGCTGCTCGACCTCGGTCGGGTGGAGGCACTGCTACCCCAAGCGGAGCAGATCGCCTTCGAACGCTACGAACACGGCGCGCGCATCAAGGTGTACATCGTCGAAGTCCGAAAGACCAATAAGGGGCCCCAGATCGTGGTCTCACGCACGCACCCCGCGCTCGTCGCGAAGCTCTTCGAGATCGAAGTACCGGAGATCGCCAACGGCATCGTCGAGATCAAGGCGCTCGCGCGCGAACCGGGCCACCGGTCGAAGATCGCCGTCGCGTCGAACGACCAGATGATCGATCCCGTCGGCGCGTGCGTCGGCGCGCGCGGCTCGCGTGTGCGCAACATCACCAACGAGCTTCGCTCGGAGCGGATCGACGTCGTGCCCTACAGTGACGACCCCGTCGAGTTCATCCAGTCGGCGCTGCAGCCGGCGCGTGTGCGCGAAGTCCGCCTCGACGAGGACGAGGGCATCGCTACCGTCATCGTGCACGACCAGCAACTCTCGTTGGCGATCGGCAAAGAGGGTCAGAACGCCCGACTCGCCGCGCGCCTCACCGGATGGCGCATCGACATCCGTTCGGAGAACGAGACCAGTGACGAAGTCGTCGAGGAGGTCTGGACCGAAGGTGACGTGGTCGTCGACGAGACGGTCGTCGTCGTCGCCAGCGAGAGCGGTGACGTCGCGGCGGTCGTCGTGGATGACGTCATCACCACGGCCGAAGGCGAAGCCGAAGAGGTCGTCGTCGTGGAAGCGATTTCGGAGGACGAGGCATAGCACCGAAGCGGACGTGCGTCGTCTGTCGGACCTGTCGGGACGACACTCAGATGACTCGCGCGGGTCGAGACGGCCACGGAGCGTGGTATCTCGGTCGCGGCGCCGGTCGCGGCGTGTGGTGGTGTGCCGACCAGCCTTGCGAACAAGAATTGCGAGTTACCCACGTCGCTCGAGCACTGAGAAGCACGGTGATCGAAAGTGACGTGGCGGCACTTCGAGGTCTCACGACCAAGAAAAGTCCGTAGTTGTGAAAGAATAGGAAACTGTGTCCGCCGAACGTGCGGGCGCGCGAAGTAAGGGAACGTTTTGGCGCCAAAGAAAATTCGAGTGCACGAGCTCTCAAAAGAGCTCGGTCTTACGAGTAAAGAGTTACTCGCACTCGCCCAAAAACTAGGAATCGGCGCATCGAGCCCGTCGGCGTCGATTGAGGACGCTCAGGCCGACCGAATTCGTCGGCGTGCCGACGCGGACGGACTGCGCCGTGAAGTACCCGCTGACGCCCCGAAGGCCGACAAGGCCGCGAAGGCAACGAAAACGACCAAGGCCGTGGCGCCCACGGAAGCGCCAAGCCCCGCGCCGGTGGAACCGACACGCGTCTCGAGAGTCGCGCAACCCGCTGCCCCGAGCGTGCCAACCACCGAGACGACCGTGGCACCGACGACGCCCGCATCGCCCACTCCTCCAGTGGCCGACGAGAGTGCGCCCAAGGTCGTGCGCTCACGCGCCGTTCCTCCCAAGCCCGCGCCAAGTCGAAGTGTCTCACCCGACGGTCCGACGACTATTCGACCGACCCAACGCGGAGGTGCCGGCGACGGCGAAGGGCAGAATCGTCCACCGCTGAGTTCCACCGGTCGTCCCATCCCACCACCTCCTGGTCGCCCCCTGAGTTCCACGGGTCGTCCCATCCCGCCACCACCCGGAATGCGCCGGCCCATGCCGAGCGCTACCGGACGCGGCGGTCCTTCGAGCGGTCCACGTCCCATGAGCGCTCGTCCGAGCACGGGCGCGCCACGAACCGGCGGGCCATCTCGTCCCGGCGGCGGCTTCAGCGCGACACGTCCCGGTGCACCCACCGGTGGCGCTCCCGCGGGCGCGAGTCGCAGCGGTGGCCCCGCCCGAGGCGGCGGTGGTCCGCGCGGATCGCAGCGTAAGGTCACGCGCCGGCGTCGTCGCAACGTCGAAGAGCTCGAACCAACGCAGATGACGACCTGGCAGCCCAGTAGCGCGCCGGTTCCTGACGGGGAGATCATCATCGAGCGCGGCTCGACGGCGAAGGACGTCGGTCCCAAGTTGAACCGCAGTGCCGCGGACATCATTCGCTTCTTGTTCCTCCAGGGTGAGATCGTCACCGCCGTGCAGAGCCTCTCTGACGACATGATCGAGCTCTACGCCGCGGAAGTCGGGGCCGAGGTCAAACTCGTCGACCCGGGCGAGCAGAAGGAAGCCGAGCTCCTCGCGAAGTTCTTCGACGAGGTGGAAGACGACGTCATCGTTCCCGACTCGCCACGTCCGCCCGTCGTCACCGTGATGGGTCACGTCGACCACGGCAAGACACTGTTGCTCGACAAGATTCGCAAGGCCAACGTCGTCGCCGGTGAAGCCGGTGGCATCACGCAGCACATCGGCGCCTACCAGGTCACGTGGCACGGCAAGTCGATCACGTTCCTCGACACCCCGGGCCACGAGGCGTTCACCGCCATGCGCGCCCGCGGCGCGAAGGTGACCGACGTGATCATCTTGGTCGTCGCGGCGGACGACGGCGTCATGCCGCAGACGATCGAAGCGATCAACCACGCCAAGGCGGCCAGCGTGCCGATCATCGTGGCCATCAACAAGATGGACCGACCCGACGCGAATCCCGATCGTGTCCTGCAACAGCTCGCCGAGCACGCGCTCGTTCCCGAGAAGTGGGGCGGCGACACCATCGTCGTCGAGATCTCCGCCTTGCAGGAGACGGGCATCGACGAACTCCTCGAGCAGGTCCTGCTCGTAGCCGAGATCGGCGAACTCGCCGCGCCTCCGTCGGGTCGCGCGGTCGGTACCGTGCTCGAAGCGAACCTCGAAGTGGGTCGCGGCCCCGTCGCGACGGTCATCGTGCAGCGCGGACTGCTGCGCGTCGGCGACCCCGTGGTCGCGGGACCCGCGTACGGCAAGGTCAAGGCCCTCATCAACGATCAGGGCAAGCAGATCAAGTCTGCCGGACCCTCGACGCCCGTGCAGATCCTCGGATTCAGCGAGCCGCCCTTCGCGGGCGACGAGATGCGCGTCGCGCGCGACTTGGGACACGCCCGTTCGCTCGCCGAGGCTCGCGCGCAGCGCTCACGTCTCGTTGGTCAACAGCCCGTCGCTTCCTCGAGCGGCGCGCGACTCGAAGACCTCTTCGAGCAGATCCAGCGCGGCGAGACCGCGACGCTCAACATCGTCTTGAAGGCCGACGTGCAAGGTTCACTCGAAGCGTGCACGGAGTCGCTCAAGAAACTCGAGCGCGACGACGTGAAGCTCGTCATCGTGCACCGCGGCGTCGGCGGGATCAGCGAGAGCGACGTGCAGTGGGCCAAAGCGTCCAACGCCACGATCATCGGCTTCAACGTACGCCCCGACAAGCGCAGTCGTGAACTCGCGGTCAGCGAAGGCGTACAGATTCGAACCTACGAGATCATCTACAAGTTGATCGAAGAGATCGAGGCCGCGATGCTCGGACTGCTCACGCCGGTCTTCGAAGAGATCGTCACCGGCGAAGCCGAAGTGCGCGAAGTCTTTCGAATCCCACGAATCGGCGCGATCGCCGGCTGCTTCGTGCGCGACGGGGTCATCACGCGCGGCTCGAAGGTACGATTCCTGCGCGAGGGCACCATCATCTGGAAGGGCACGATCACGTCGCTTCGCCGCTTCAAGGACGACGCGCGTGAAGTTGCCGCGGGCTTTGAGTGTGGCATAGGACTGTCGGACTACCAGGACCTCAAATCTGGTGACGTCATCGAAACGTTCGAAGAGCGCGAGATTCCGCGCACGGCCTAACCCATGGCCCACTCCTCAGGTTCGCAGCGCCCCTATCCCCGCACGGCGCGGGTGAACCAGATACTGCGCGAAGTGATCTCCGAGGAACTCGTTCGGATCTCGGACGTCGACGAACGACTCGGGTTCCTCACCGTGACGGGCGTGAACACGTCGCCCGACATGGCCCAAGCCATGGTCTACTTCCACGCGCTGAGCGACGCCGCGAAGGCCGCCCTCGAAGAACGGCGCGGCCAGATCCAAGGCGCGGTGAACGCGCAGACGCGACTGAAACGAACACCCAAACTCTCGTTCATGGCCGACCCCGCGGTGGCGAGCGGGGCCGCGGTCGAAGAGCTCTTGCGTCGCCAGCACCATGTCGACGAGTAACGGCCTCCTCTTAATCGACAAGCCCAAGGGAATGACGAGTCACGACGTCGTCGCTCGCGTTCGTCTCTCGATGGGCGAACGTCGGGTGGGACACGCCGGCACGCTCGACCCGATGGCTACCGGCCTCTTGGTGCTCGCCGTCGGTCCCTCGACGAGGCTGCTGCGATTCGCGCAAAGTGAGACCAAACGCTACGAGGGCGTCGTCACCTTGGGCGTCGCGACCGACTCCCTCGACGCCGACGGCGCCGTCGTCGATCGCCGAGACGTTCCGCCTCTCACGAGCGAGGCCGTCAACGCCGAAGCGCAGCGCATGCTCGGTCCTCAGTTCCAGACCCCTCCGATGGTGTCAGCGATCAAAGTGAAGGGTCAGCGACTGCACGCCCTGGCGCGCGCGGGTGTCGAGGTGGAGCGCGAAGCGCGCGCCATTGACGTCACGGCGTTCGCGTTGACGCCAACGAAGGAAGCGAACGAGTGGCGATTCGACGTCACCTGTTCCGTCGGCACCTACGTGCGCGTGCTCTTGAGCGACCTCGCGGAGCGACTGGGCACCATTGGACACCTGAGCGCGTTACGGCGTCTTTCGAGTGGTGAGCACCACGTCGACGACGCACTCACGCTCGATCGACTCGACGAACGTCTCCGCGGGGGCGAAACGGTCCTGAAACCGCCGCGTGCGTTCGTCGCGCAGTTAGCGACGATCGTCGTCACTCGCGACGACGAGCGTTGCCTGCGGATGGGCCAGCGCGTCGCGCTCGACGGTCCTACCGAGGGCGAAGTCGCTGCGGTCAGCGAGCGGGGATCGTTGGTCGCCGTGATCCGACGGCGCGGCGATTCGTGGCAACCGGCAGTCGTCCTTCCCGACGAAGAGAACGCCGAGCACGGGTAGGTTGCTGGCGTGATTGTTCTACGTGACGGCGAGAGTGACGTCGAAGGAGGCGCGCCGAGCGTCGTGACGATCGGTGTCTTTGACGGACTTCACCGGGGCCATCAAGCGGTCATCAACCAAGTCGTCACCCTCGCGCGCGAGTACGGCGCACGCTCGACGGTGGTCACGTTCGATCCGTCGCCGGCGATGGTGCTCGCACCACTGAAGGCGCCACGTCTCTTGGCGACCCTCGAACAGAGGCTCGAAGGCATCGAGACCCTTGGCGTCGATCAGGTTCGACTGGTCACGTTTGACGACGTGCTGAAACTCGAGACGGCTCGACACTTCATAGAGCGCGTCTTAGTTGGAGAACTTCGAACACGGTGCGTCGTCGTGGGCGAAGACTTTCACTTCGGCCACAACCGCGAGGGAACGGTGACGATGCTGAGCGAGGTCGGAAGGGAGTTGGGCTTCGACGTGATGCCGGCGCCGCTCTTTGGCGATACGGAGCGCTGGAGTTCGACGTCAGTGCGACGAGCTCTCGCCGCCGGTGACCTCGCGAGCGCTGAAGGCGTCCTCGGTCACCCCTTCGTCATACGCGGCGTGGTGGGACACGGCGACGCGCGTGGCGAAGATCTGGGCTTTCCCACGGCCAACCTGGTGCTCTCGCCCCAGCAGGCACTCCCCAGCGAAGGGGTGTACGCCGGCGCAACGGAACTGGACGGCACGTGGTGGCCAGCCGCGATCTCGGTGGGCACGCGCCCCCAGTTCTACGACGACGGGGAACTCCTCGTCGAGGTCCACGTACCGGGCTTTACCGGCGACCTCTACGACGTCGCGCTCGACGTGATGTTCCTCGAGCGATTGCGCGATCAACTGACCTTCGCCAACGTCGGCGAGTTGACGGCACGAATCGAGGACGACGTCGCGAAAACCCTTGATATATTCCAGAAGTTTTCGATCCGCGACGCGAAACTGCTAGGATAGTTACTCGGTCAGCGACGCTGATCGTGTGGGTCGTCTCGTTGGCGGCTCGCAACGGGACCCCCGACTCAATAAGGCAAACACGTTATGACTGAGAAGCAGGAGATTATCAAGGACTTTCAGGCGCACGTCTCGGACACCGGTTCACCGGAAGTCCAAGTGGCGCTTCTGACAGCCCGAATCTCGCATCTCACCGAGCACCTCAAGGTCCACAAGGGTGATCATCACACCCGTCGTGGACTGATGAAGCTCATCGGTCAACGACGCCGCTTGCTGGACTACGTGCAAAAAGGCAACGTAGAGCGCTATCGCGCGTTGATTGGTCGTCTCGGCATTCGTCGCTAGCCGAAACAACCACGTCGACGCCGTCGACGTGTTCAACATATCCGAGGCCTCGAAGGCCAGTGGAGGACAGTCGCCCCAGGCGAAGGTTGCTCACTGGGATTCGGGCGGAGTGTTGCTACACAAGGAGCCAATCCATGACTGACGCAATTAGCGTAAGCAGTCCAATCACGGGTACCGACAAAACGATGAGTTTTGAAGCCGGTCACCTCGCCCAACTAGCCGACGGTGCCGTTCTCGCGCGCATCGGCGACACGATGTTGCTCGCCACGGTCACGGCCGCGAAGACAGCACGAGAGGGAATGGACTTTTTCCCCCTCACCATCGACATTGAAGAGCGCGCCTACGCCGCGGGAAAGATCCCCGGGGCGTTCTTTCGCCGCGAGGGCAAACTCTCCGACCAGGCGATCCTCATCTGTCGTTTGATCGACCGTCCGTTGCGCCCTTCCTTCCCGAAGGGCTTTCGCAACGAGGTGCAAGTTGTCGGCACGATCTTTAGCGCCGACCAAGAGAATCCGCACGACATCCTGGCGATCAACGCCGCGTCGGCCGCCATCATGATCTCGGGCATTCCGTTCGATGGTCCTATCGGCGCCGTTCGCATGGCCTACACCGTCGACGGCGAATGGGTCCCGCACCCCACGTACGCCGAAGGCGACGCCGCCACGTTCGAACTCGTCGTCGCGGGCCGAGCGCTCAGTGACTCCGTTGACGCCGACATCGCGATCATGATGGTCGAGGCCGGAGGCACCGAGGGTTCCTTCGAGAAGTACCTCGACGGCGCGCCCAAGGTGAGTGAGGACGTCTTGGCCGCGGGCCTCGAAGCCTCCAAGCTCTGGATCCGCGAAGCGATCAACCTTCAACGCGAGCTCGTGCGAGACTTCATCGCCGACCGTGGGCCACTCCCGGTCTTTGCGTACGAGACCTTCGCCGACTACCAAGACGACGTCTACGCCCGCGTGGAAGCCGTCGGAGGCGCCGCGCTCAGCGAAGCCAACAAGATCACGACGAAGGCCGCGCGCAACGAAGCGCTCGCCAGCGCCACCGCGTCGATCACCGAGCAACTCGCCGGTGAGTTCGAAGGACGCGCCGGTGAGATCAAGGCCGCCGTTCGCTCGATGACCAAGAAGCTCGTCCGTCGACGCATCGTCGAAGACGGCGTGCGTATCGACGGTCGCGGTGTGGCCGACATCCGTCCGCTCTCGGCGCAACTCGACCTCTTTCCGATGACCCACGGTTCCGCGCTCTTCCAGCGCGGCGAGACCCAAGTCGTCAACGTCACGACGCTCGGCATGCCTCGTATGCGCCAGCAGCTCGACACGATCTCGCCCGACGAGTTCCGTCGCTACATGCACCACTACAACTTCCCGCCGTACTCGACGGGTGAGACCGGTCGCGTGGGCGCGCCCAAGCGTCGCGAAGTCGGTCACGGCATGTTGGCCGAGCGTGCGCTCGTGCCCGTCTTGCCCAGTGAGGAAGATTTCGCCTACACCCTGCGCGTCGTCTCTGACGTCATGCAGTCGAACGGTTCGACGTCCATGGCGTCGGTCTGTGGCTCGACGCTGTCACTCATGGCCGCGGGCGTACCCATCAAGGCACCCGTCGCGGGTATCGCGATGGGCCTCGTCTACGACGAGGGCAACTACGTCACGTTGACCGACATCCTCGGCGCCGAAGACGCCTTCGGTGACATGGACTTCAAGGTGGCCGGTACCGCTGACGCTGTCACGGCGCTGCAACTCGACACCAAGATCGACGGGCTCCCAGCCGACGTGCTCGCGAAGGCGCTGCACCAAGCGAAGGACGCTCGCCTCGCGATTCTGAAGGTGATCACCGACACGATTGCGGAACCGCGCAGCCAAGTCGCCGACGTCGCTCCCAAGATCGTCTCGATGCAGATTCCGATCGACAAGATCGGTGAGGTCATCGGTCCCAAGGGCAAGGTCATCAACACGTTGCAGCAAGAGACCGGCGCGGACATCGCCGTCGACGACGACGGTGTCGTCGGTACGGTGACCATCGGCGCGAAGGACGGTCGGGCAGTGGAAGAGGCCCGTCGTCGTATCTCTCTCATCCTCGACCCGCCCTCGGCGGACGTGGGTGCTGTCTATCAGGGCCGCGTGGTCTCGATCGCGAAGTTCGGGGCGTTCATCAACATCCTGCCCGGACGCGATGGTCTGTTGCACATCTCGAAGTTGGCGCCTCTCAACGGCGGCAAGCGCATCGGTCAGGTCGAAGACGTCCTCGAACTCGGTCAGTCGCTCGAGGTGAAGGTAGACGACATCGACCCTCAGGGCAAGGTCTCGCTCTCACTCGTCGGTGACTTTCCCGATGTCGTGGACGAGGCGCCGCGCTCGCGCGAGCGTCGTCCCGAGCGTGACAGCCGACCCGAGCGTGACAGCCGTCCCGATCGCGACGGCCGTCCCGATCGCGACAGCCGTCCGGAACGTTCGAGCAGCTCGTCACCGAAGTCCTCATCATTCGAGGCGTCCTTCGAGGCCGAGTTGGCCGGAGAGATCGGTGACTTGGGTCCCGGTGGTCCGACGTTCAGCGATGGCGACGGCGGCGGACGTCGAAGCCCCCGACCTCGTCGACGTTAGTTAACGAACGGCCGCGGTGAGCAGTCCTCGACTGTCCGCCGCGGCCTCTTCGTATTTCGTAGCGTAGAGAGAATGAGCAGGACCCCCGAGCCACCCGCGCGTTGGTGGCGTCCTCTCCGTCGATCCGATCGTTGGGCCCTCCTCTGGTTCGTCCTCGTCCCGACCTTGCTCTTCGTCATTCCAGCGCTGCTCGGTCGACCGGCGATTGACGCCGACAACCTCATCCAGAACTTTCCCCTGCGGGTACTCGCCGGCCAGCAGATCGCCTCGGGCCATCTGCCCCTGCTCGACCCCCTCACCAACGCCGGAACCCCACTCCTCGGAGGGATGAACGCCGGCGCGCTCTACCCCCTCACCCTCATCTTCGCCTTTGTCCCCGCGATAGCCGCGTGGATCTTCAATCTCATCGTCGTCTACGTGACCGCGGCCCTAGGTCTCTTCGTCCTCCTGCGCTGGCACGGGTTGCGCACGACGCCGTCGTTCGTCGCCGCGATGAGCTACGCCTACTCCGGTGCGATGATCGGCCAAGTCGTGCACCTCGGCGTGGTCCAGGGATTCTCGTTCCTCCCGTGGGCGACGGTCTTGATGCTCGGGCTCTCACGTCGACTCTTGGGCGTTCCCGGCGACGCGTCATGGCGTACGTTCGCTCGGGTCGCCGTACCGTGGGCGTGTGGCGTCGCCCTGCTCTGGGGACTCACGTTTCTGACTGGTGAACCACGTGGGATCGCCGACGTGGAGCTGTTGACCATCGTCGTCGTGCCGTGCGTACTGCTACTTCGATCGTCCTCTTGGTTGACGACATGGCGCGCGCGCGTCGTGTACCTGCTCACGTTGCTGGTCGGCTTCGTCTGGGGTGTCGGCCTCGGCCTCGTGCAGTTGCTTCCCGGCTGGTCGTTCATCACGTTCTCCCAGCGGGCGGGTATCGACTATTGGTTCTTCGGTGCTGGTTCACTGCCCCTTCGCTGGTCGGCGCTCTTGTTCGTGCCTGACGTCTTCGGCGGGAGCGGGGTCATGGGCCAGCCCGGCTACTTCGTGAACTACAACCTGGCTGAGGTCACCGGGTACGCCGGCGTCGTCGCCCTCATGGCGGCGGCCGCGTTCTTGAGTCGATTGACGCGTCGCGGTTGGAAGGGTGGCGAGCGTGACTACGCGATGTACGTCGTGCTCGGTGTGGTGGGACTGCTCGCGACGTGGGGGAGTTTCACCGTCGTCGGCCACCTCTTTCGAGCGATTCCTCTCTTCGGCTCGACGCGCCTGCAGAGTCGAAACGTCATCCTGGTTGATTTTGCGTTGGCGGTCGTCCTCGGGTGGTGGCTCCAACAGGTGCAGGACCGTCGGCTGGCGCCGGCTGGACTTGGCGCTCGGTCGCGTTGGGTGACGCTGAGTCCAGCGGCACTGATCGCGGTGCTGTCGGTGGTGATGCTCGCTTGGGGACCGTGGTTGGTCGATCACTTGGGAGTTCCCAAGGGCGTCGCGACCTTCGCCTCTGGTCTCACGGTGACCGACTCGCTCCACTTGGTGATCGCGCTCGCGGCACTCGCTGCGGTGTTGTTCTGGCGCCACTCGCGGCGTCTCGTGAACCTCTTGATCGCCATACTCGTGGTGGACCTCGTGGTGTTCTTGGTGTTCAGCGGGACGGGTCTCATCGGGGGCACCACGCCGCGCGAGTCATCGCGCACGACGGCGGTGGCGCTGCTCGGGACCAAGGGGAGATTCGCTCTCGTCGGGAACGACACCGCGCGAACCGGCGTCTTTCGGGTGCTCGGAGAACCCAATATGAACGTGGCGACGGGTCTCGCCAGTGTTCAGGGGTACGGCGCGCTGATCTCCACGCTCTACGACAACGCGACCGGAACCCATCCACAAGCGACGCTCAACGCGTGTCACCTCGCCGACGGCACCTTCACGCAGCTTCGACTGAGCGCCATCGCCATCTCGGGTTCTGAGCTCGCGACGAGCACGATACTTTCGAGGAGAGTGCCGCCCACGTGCGTTCCCGAGACGACGTCGCCGTCGACGCGTCGTTACTTCGGTCAACTGACGCGAGTCGGCTCGCTCGCGCTCAACGGCCACGGTCACGCCTTGGCGACCGGTGGCCTCACGGTGCAACTGCTCAACGGGAGGGGAGTGCCGTTCGGTCGGGTCTACACGTTCCACGCCAAGGGCGTCGGCGCGAAGATCCAGAGCGTCGGTTTCGATCCGCTTGGAGCGCCACTCGCTGCCGGCTTCGTCGTGCGATCCAACGGGGCCGTCAACGTCGGTGACGCCGTCGTGACCGCGAAGGACGGGTCCAGTTATCGCCTGGACACCAACTTCCAACTCGCGCTCTCCTCGTCGGCGTGGCACCTTACGTCCACCGACAACGGTTTCTCGGTCTTCAAGGCGACGTCGTTGCTACCTCCGGTCTGGTTGACGTCGCCGACCAATGGCCACGTGAGCGACATTCGCAGCGCGTCATGGGGTGATACCTGGGTGAAGGTGTCCGTGACGAAATCGAGTCTGCTCGAACGTAGTGAGGCGTACCTCCCGGGTTGGCGCGCGACGGCCGTGAACACGTCGACGGGGCGAAGAGTCGATCTCAGTGTGTACCGAGTGGGACTGATCGAAGGCGTGCGTGTTCCAAAGGGTACCTGGACGATTCACTACCACTACCACGCGCCCTACATCGAAGTCAGTGTCGCGGTCTCGGCGGCCTCGTTCGTCCTTCTGGCGGGCGTGATGGGGGGTCTCGGACTCATGAGGCGTCGTCGACGCGCCGCTATGGTTTTGGCATGAAGTCACTGGTCATCGTGGGCGGAGCTGGCCGCATGGGTCAGGCGCTCGGCGAGGGGCTGAGCGCACTCGATCAGTTCTGCGTCTACGCCCTCGTCGATGAGAACGAACCGCCGCAACTCTTCGGGGCCAGGTACGCGTCGTCGCTTGCCGATCTCGATCCTTCGAAGGTCGACGTCGTGATCGACTTCTCGTCGCCACAAGGCGTCGTCCGCTCCGCGAACTGGTGCGGCGAGAACGCCGTCGCGCTCGTCATCGGCACGACCGGACTCTCCAAGGAAGAACGTCGCGCGGTCGAAGAGTCGGCGACGCGCACCGGCGTCGTGATGGCGTCGAACTTCTCCATTGGCGCGGTGCTGTCCGAACGTTTCGCCGCTATGGCCGCGCCCTACTTCGAACGTGCGGAGATCATTGAACTGCACCACGACCAAAAGGTGGACGCGCCGTCCGGCACGTCGATCACGACGGCGACGATGATCGCGAACGCACGGCGAGCGTCGGGTTTGGCGCCGCTGCGCGACCCCACGACTCGACACACCCTCGACGGCGCGCGGGGCGCCGACGCCATCGACGGCGTAAAGGTCCACTCGGTGCGACTGCCGGGACTCGTCGCGCACCAAGAGATCCTCTTCGGCTCGGCGGGCGAGGGGTTGACGATTCGTCACGACTCGTTCGACCGACAGAGTTTCGTCCACGGCGTCGCGCTCGCGGCCATCGCGATCGACGCGACGCCCAAGTTCCTCGACGGCATCGCCACGTTGATTCCTTAGTGGTCGGGCGTTCGACACCCGTCGCCCACGGCGTCGGCTGGTAACTTCGTACCATGAGCACCCCTCGATTTGGCCGCGTCCTCACGGCCATGGTGACGCCCTTCGCGTCCAGTGGCGCCGTGGACTTCGACGTCGCCGCCAAACTCGCGAGGTACTTGGTCGCCGAAGGTAGCGACGGTCTCGTGGTCGGCGGTTCGACGGGCGAGGGATCGTCACTGAGCGACGAGGAGAAACTCGACCTCTTCGCCTGCGTGGCTGAAGCGGTCACGGTGCCCGTGCTCGCCGGTTCGACGTTCGCCAACACCCAACAGTCCGTCGTCCTGACCGCGCAGGTGAAGGCGACGGGCGTCGCCGGCGTCCTCGCCACGACGCCGGCGTACGCGCGACCCAACCAGGCCGGCATCGCCGCGCACCTCGGAGCCATCGCCGAGAGCACGCCACTCGAAGTGATGCTCTACGACATCCCGATCCGCACGGGTCGAAAGATCGCCTCCGCGACGACCATCGGTCTCGTGAAGGCTCACAAGAACGTCACTGCCCTCAAGGACGCGTCCGGTGACCTCGTCTCGGCTGCGCACACCAAGGCGGTGCTCGGTGACGCGCTCTCGCTCTACAGCGGTGACGATTCCGTTCTGTTGCCCTTCCTCGGCGTTGGGGCGGTCGGCATCGTGTCGGTCGCGGCGCACTGGGTCGGACCGGAGGTCGCCGGTATCGTGCACGCCGCGGCGCTCGGAGAGTGGCAGGAGGCGCAGATGTTGAACGAACGCGCCGCCGCGAGTTTCGCTTTCGAGAGTACCGAGGCGTACCCCAATCCCATGCCGGCCAAGGCCGTGCTTCGCGTCTTGGGCTTTAACGTGGGCGAGTGCCGACTTCCCCACGCGCCAAGTGACACCGAGCTCAACGCCGCCGCGGCTGAGATCGTGTCGTCACTGAAGACCGCTCGTGGCTGACACCCTTCGCGTTACCTTCCTCGGTGGCCTCGGCGAGATCGGCCGCAACTGTCTCGCCCTCGAGCAAGACGGGCGCATCGTCGTCGTCGACGCGGGACTGATGTTCCCCGAGCCCACCATGTACGGCGTCGATCTCATCCTGCCCGACTTTCGCTGGCTGATCGAACGTCGCGACCGCGTCGACGCGATCGTGCTCACCCACGGCCACGAGGATCACACCGGGGCACTGCGCTACCTCGTGAAGGACGTGAACGTCCCGATCTACGGGTCACCGCTCACACTCGGGTTCGCTCGTCATCGCCTCAGTGAGGCGAAGGTCGCGAAGGATCTCACGTTCATCGAGGTCGCCGACGGCGAGCGCCGGCGCATCGGGCCCTTCGAGGTGGAGTTCATCCCCGTCACCCACTCCGTGCCGAGTGCGCACGCCCTGGCGTTCCACACGAAGGTCGGTATCGTCGTGCACTCGGGTGACTTCAAGCTCGACCTCACGCCGATCGACGGACGCCGGACCGACATCAATCGACTCGCGGCCTTGGGTGACGAAGGGGTCGCGCTCTTGCTGGCCGACTCCACGAACGCCGAAGAGCCGGGTTTCACGCCGTCCGAGGCGAGTGTCGGCGTCGCGCTCCGTCGGCTGTTCCTCGAACGTCCCAACCGGCGCATGGTGGTCGCCTGTTTCGCGAGTCATATCCACCGCATTCAACAGATCGCCGACGTCGCGCACGAGACCGGTCGAAAGATCGCCTTCATGGGTCGATCCATGGAAGCCAACGTCAAGTTGGCGCGAAAGCTGCACCTGTTGCGCGTGGACTCGGCCGACCTCATCGACGTCGAGAACATCAGTCGATTTAGCCCCGGTGAGGTCTGCGTCATCTGCACGGGCAGCCAAGGCGAGCCTCTCGCGGTGCTGTCGAAGCTGTCGCGCGGTGACGCGAGGAACTTCAAGGTCGGACCCGATGACACGGTGATCTTGAGTTCACACCCCATCCCGGGAAACGAGTGGTCGGTCGGCCGGGTGATCGACGACTTGCACCGTGAAGCGACCGAGGTCATCCACTCGGGCCAAGAGCCGGTGCACGCCTCGGGTCACGCCCGCCAAGGCGAGCTTCGTACCTACCAACAACTCCTACGTCCGAAGAACTTCGTACCGGTGCACGGCGAGTATCGCCACATGGTCCACCACGCGGAGCTCGCGGTGTCGATGGGTCTCAGTCCCAAGCACGTGTTGATCTGTGAGGACGGTGATCAGATCGAGGTCGCCGAGAAGGGCATCCGGCGCGCCGGCAAGGTCCCCGCCGGCTTTCACTACATCGACGGCAGTGCCGGCGACCTCGACGAACGTCCCCTCGAGGAACGTCGGATGCTCGCCGAGTACGGCGTGCTCTTGATCTCCGCCGGCGTGGAGCGCGCGAGCGCGACCATCGCCCAGGCCGTGACGATCTCGGCGCGCGGATGGTTCGAGGGCGCGAGTGACCAAGAGCTCATCCTCAACCTGACCGGTGCGGTTCGAAACGCGATCCAAGAGGCGCTCGCCGACGGGAATCTCGACCCCGACTCGCTCTCAAAAGTGGCGCAGCGCGCGGCCGGACGACTGCTCGGTCAGCGCTACCGACGCCAGCCCGTCATCCTGCCGGCCGTCGTCGTCCTTTAAGCGTCGGTCTTTATCGGTTCGCCGTGGTCGGCGTTACTGCGACCACTGCGCCAAAAGGCCTTGTGGCTCACGTGTTCCGGGAGTAGTCCTCGATCGAGGAGCGCGCTCTCGAGTACGCGCATCACGTGGAACTCACCGAAGAGGTACGCGTGACCGAGGTCGGGCGGTAGTTCGAAGGCCGCGAGTCCTCGCAAGAGTCCTTCCGGATCGCTCGTGGACCGACCTTGGCGATCGACGAAGATCCCCGTGACACCGAGACCCTCGTCGAAGGGGGCGCTCACGGCGTCGTCCGCCGCGTCGATCTCGACGATGAAGATCGCCCTACCGGGCACCTCAATACTCTGGGCCATTCGATAGAACGCGGCGAGGCCACTCGCGTCGCCGATGAAGAGGTGCCAATCGGCGACAGGATCGAGAAGAACCTTTCCTCGCGGACCGATCACGTCGACGAGTTCGCCCGTCGTGGCGTGCTTGACCCACGTGCTCCCCGGTCCCTCGTGATCGACGGTGATCCACAGCGTGAACGTGTCGTTCGCTTCGTCGAGCGCACGCACGCTGTAGCGGCGTCGCACGAATCGGCCCTGCGCGTCGATGAGACGGATCATCACGTCGTTGCCCGGCGCGCCCGCGAGCGTCGCGGCGTCGCCACGAAGCACCAGTTCGTAGATCGACGTACTGAGGGGTGAAGCGGCGACCACTTCGCACAGTCGTGCCGTGGCACCGACGCGTTCGGCGAGTTGTTTCGAGGAGTCGTCCGGTTCGTTCGTCACGGTCACAGCCTAGAGGTGACGTTCGGACTCCGACGGCGCTGACGTACGGGTCCTACGACGCCTTATTCTCCAAGAGTGACACCGTGTGCGTGTCGATGGAGCGTTCGATCTCGTCGAGCTGTTGGATCGTCGTTGGATCGTGGCGCTGCAGCAGGCGTGGCTCCTTCTGTGCTTGATCGAGCGCGCTGCGCGCTTTGGTCACCGCGCGCAGCGCGGCGCGACGAAGGAGGTGTCGCCCGAGCGGATCGTCGATCGTCGCCTCTCGTTCGTAGCGACGCGACGCGGCGCGCGCCTTCTCCAGTTGTTGGGCGGGACGAAGTGACGGCGCCGTCGTCCAGAGCACGACGTCGAGCACCAACACGATGCTCGCGCCGATCGCGGTGTCGATGATCCGTGGAGCGAAGAGGTACTTCTCCGTCCCGAGGAGGCTCAAGAAGACGAAGACGATCGGCGTGAACGTGATCACGGCGAGCACGTGTGAGCGTCTCGAGGCCCACGGTACGGTTGCCGCCATCACGCACGTGAGGGCGATAAGGAGTCCGATCGAGTTTCCCGACCAGGCGACGAGCTCGGCGATGCCGACGCCAACCACCGTGCCCACGGTTCGTGCAAGCGCACGGGTGATCACCGGACCGAGGTCGGGGCGAAGGATGAACGCGATGCTGAGCGGCAACCAGAAGCCGTGCAGACCGCCAAGCGCGTTGGCGACGATGGTTCCCGTCGCCGTCGCGAGGCTCAAGATCGACGCGAAACGCAGTCGTTCGATTGCGGGCAACGTGGGACGCGTCGACGGGTTCGTGGAGAAGCGCGTCGACGCGGGTAGGTCACTGGGATTGCCGATCGCCAGCGACGAGGTGACGACGGGCGAGAGGCCCCCGACGGCGTCAAAAAGCGCGGGTAGGTCACGAAGCAACTCAACGGCGTCGAGACCGGAGGCGTTGTTCAGCTCGTCGGCGACGTTGCGCAACGCTCGCGTGACGGCTGGGTCCGCGCGAAGTTGCTTCCCTTCGAGATACGAGATCACTTCGCCACAGCGCAGCGCCACGATGAGGCACTGGCGAAGGGCCACTTCTTCGGCACTGCCACGACGCCCGCGGGCACTGCCCACGACGTCTTGGGCAGCGTCGAGCGCGGTGACCGCTCGAGCGCGCACCGAGAAAAAACGAGGCGTGTCCAGTTCCTCGACGAGCGACGCCAAGGCGTCGAAGGCGTTCGAGAGGAAGATCCGTTGGTTGGCGAGGCGCGTTCGCCGATCGGTGACGGCCGCGATGGCGTAGACCCACAACGCCCCGAGCGCGAGGCAGAGACACGACTGCCACACCCTTCCGCTAAATCGAAGTCCGGCCCCGATGATCGCGCCGACCAAGAGGTACGCGCCCTGCGACGCCCAGTTCGACGCCTCGACGAATCCGGCGATGAGCGCCACGGCGGCGAAGAACAACACCAGATGCGTGGCGCTGGCGTCATGTCCCGCGAACGTCGCGCCAAGCGCCACGCCCAATGTGGCGGCAACAGCCACCCAGAACAGTCGTGGACCACGGACGCGCCATTCGTCGAGTCCGTCTTGACTCACCCCCCAGAGGGCGCCGATGGCAAACACGATCGCGTAGGAGCGTTGGTTGATGATGAGTCCCACTACGAGTGGGGCACTGATGCAAAAGCCTGCGCGAAGGGAGAGTCGAATCTCCGGAGAGCCCTTCAATCGCCGCCGAATGCTCAACGTCGTCGCCCGTTCCCGCGAGCGAAGTCCTTCGTAGTGATTCTCGACGCCGTGGAGACGCCGCACGGCCACCGACGAAACGTGACGTCCCAGAGGGTGAACACGCGATCATCATAAGTCCGCTCCACGACGTGACCGGTCGAGAAACAGCACAGGGTGACGTTGGGGACGCTGCACAGCGCATGAATGGTGCGAGTGGTTCAGAAAGTGAACAAGTCGTTAGTAAGTTAGAGGGTTGTGGCACAAGCGCGACACCAAAAGAAACCGGTAAAAAAGGCGGTAAAGCGCTCACCGGGGCGACGCGCGTCCTCCGACACACCGAACGTCTGGCAGCGTCACCAACGTGACCTCTGGGTCGTCGCCCTCGTCGTCGTCGGGCTCTTCGTGGCCCTCGCGGAAGTGGGAGCGCTGGGACCCGTCGGTCGGGCAATCTCGAGAGCCCTCTCCGACGTCTTGGGCGTCGGGCGCTTCGCGATGGCCATCATCCTTCTCGCGCTCGGCGTGGCGATGGTATGGGGGAAAATCGAGTTCGATCGCGCGCGCGTGCTGTGGGGCGTCGTGCTCGGGTTGGTCTCGATTAGCGGCATCGCCGATGTCGTGTCCGGTCGACCAGGTGTGCACGCGACCACGAAAGTGCTGGGACAGGCGGGTGGATGGCTTGGCGTGGCGGTCGGTGGGGGACTCGCGAAGGCACTCGGCGTCGCCGGCGCGACCGTCGTCTTCTTCGCGGTGCTTGTCGTCGCCACGATGGTGACGACCGGCGTCGGACTGCGCGCGCTCCTCGTCGGCAGCGGCACTTTCTTTCGCGCACTCGGACGGGTGCTCGCGCGGTGGTGGATGATCCGACCCCAGCGCGACGTGGGCAGTGGCGAGGACGAGGACGTCGACGAGACCGTTGTGGAGAGGCGTCGCAGGCCCGAACCTGAACCGGAACCCTTCGCGTACGACGAGTATGAAGAGGACGAAGAGGTCGAGCCCGCGTTCGCGTACGACGATGACGAGCCTGAAGAGGAAGAAGAGCCCGACGAGGTACCGGCTCGCGCCACGCGCGCGAAACGTCAGCGGTACGTTGCGTTGCCGAGCGCGTGGGAACTGCCCTCACTTTCGCTGCTGCAGCGCACGAGGGATCAGAAACTCGACCGTTCGCTCACGGACGCGGCCGGCGAAGAGCTGGTGGACGCCCTCGCGGCGCACGGGGTGGAGACCGTGCTCTTGGGCTACACCGTCGGGCCCACCGTGACACGATTCGAGCTCGAACTCGGTCCGGGCGTCAAGGTCTCGCGCGTGACGTCGCTGAACAAGGACATCGCGTACGCGATGGCGTCACCTGACGTACGAATCCTCGCTCCCATCCCAGGTCGATCGGCCATTGGCGTCGAGGTACCGAATCGACAACGGACGCTGGTCGCGCTCGGTGACGTCCTCTCCTCCGACGAGTCGATCGCCGCCACGCACCCCCTTGACGTCCCTATCGGGCGCGACATCTCCGGCAAGACCGTGGTCGTGAACCTCGGAGAGATGCCCCACGTGCTGATCTCGGGCGCCACCGGTGCCGGCAAGAGCTCCGCCATGAACTCGCTCATCACTGCGCTGGTCATGCGGGCAACGCCGGATCAACTGCGGCTCCTGCTCATCGACCCCAAACGCGTCGAGATGGGGCAGTACAACGATCTCCCTCACTTGTTGGCGCCCGTGGTCGTCGATCCGAAGAAAGCGGCGGGCGCGCTCAACTGGGCGGTGAAGGAGATGGAACGTCGCTATGACCTCTTGGCCGGGAGCGGCGCGCGCGACATCACGAGCTATCAGTTGATGCTGGCCAAGGGCGAGTTGGAGCCCGGACCCACGACCCAAGAGCTCGTCGGAGACGCCGTCGAGCGCGCGACCGGCTTGGCGTCAGACGCCGAGCCCGCGCCAGGCCCCGAAGAGTTGCCGTACATCGTGATCGTCGTCGACGAGTTGAACGACCTCATGATGGTTGCGGCGCGCGACGTCGAAGAGTCGGTGGTGCGTATCGCGCAGATGGCGCGCGCGGTGGGCATCCACCTGGTGCTCGCCACCCAGCGTCCGAGTGTCGACGTCATCACGGGCGTCATCAAGGCGAACGTGCCGAGTCGAATGGCCTTCGCCGTCTCCTCGCTCGCGGACAGTCGGGTCATTTTGGATCAGGCCGGGGCCGAGCGACTTATAGGCAAGGGCGACATGTTGCTCGTCACCGCGTCGAGCAACATCGCCCGTCGGCTCCAATCACCGTGGGTCTCCGAGGATGAAGTTCGCCGCGTCGTCGACGCGTGGCGGGCCCAGGGCGGACGTCGCGAGACGGTCGTCGCGCTCGACGTCCCGCTGAGCGGAGGACTCACGTCATCGGGCGGAGGTTCGGGTGACGACGACGACGAAGTGCTGCGCAAAGCCCGTGACTTGGTGATCAGCACGCAGACCGGTTCGACGTCGATGCTCCAAAGAAAGCTCCGCGTGGGCTTCGCCCGTGCCGGTCGGATCATGGACCAACTCGAAGAAGAGGGCGTCGTCGCTCCCGGTGACGGTTCGAAGTCGCGCAAGGTCCTCGTCACGCCTGAGCAGTACGATCAACAGACTTCGCTTTAGCAGTGTCGCGCCGCACCCACGTTCGTCGTCCCGCCTTTCGCGGTCTGTTTGTGCGATTGCTAGGACTCCTGATGGGCCTCGTCGTGGCGTCCGCACTCGTCGTCAGCCTGCAGCTACCGCTGTTGCACCGTCCCGCGAGCGTGCACGTATCGTTGAGCGCCGTTTCGTTCAAGAGTCCCGCCGCGTCGCTCGCGTGGCCGACTCTTGGCTCGGCCGCTCTCGACATCCCCTCGCTCCACGTCATCGAGGGGCACAACACGCAAGTCGCCCCGATCGCGAGCCTCACGAAGATGATGACCGTCTTCGTCGCGTTGAAGCACCTGCCCCTCGGTCTTGGTGCCACGGGACCGTGCGTCGTCGTCACGAGCAACGACCTGACCACCTATCAAACCATGGCGAAACAAAACGAGTCGAGCGTGCTGGTGAGCGTGGGTGAGCAGCTCTGCGAAAAGGACCTGCTGAACGGGATCCTCGTCCACTCAGCGGGGAACTACGCGGTGATGCTCGCCAACTTGGTGGCCGGAACCAACGTCGCCTTCGTGGCGATGATGAATCAAGAGGCGGCAGCGCTCGGACTGAGCCAGACGCACTACGACGACGTGACGGGCTTCTCGGCGCTGTCCGTCTCTACCGCTCTCGACCAGGCCAAACTCGCGGTACTCCTCATGAAGTCGCCCCTCGTCCGTTCGATCGTGATCCAACCGAGCGTCACCCTGCCCGTCGCCGGCACCGTCAACTCCTTCACGCCGTACGTCGGCGTCGACAACGTCATCGGCGTCAAGTCCGGTCGTACGACCGAGGCGGGTGGCTGTGACGTGATGGCCGTGACGTTCAGTGACGGCACGTCGACGAAGGTGCTCTACGTCGTCGTCCTCGGCCAACGTGGCGGCGACCTGCTCGGACCAGCGGGCGCGGCAGCGCTTTTGCTCGCGAACTCGGCCGTGGCGAGTCGGCTCCACCACACCTTCGTGAAAGACCGCGCGATCGGTGAGCTCGCGTACGAAGGACGTCGTGTCGGCTTTGGCCTCACCCAGCAGCGCGAAGTGTGGTGGTGGCCCGCGCAGGGAAAGCTCGTCGTCACGGTGCACGTTCGGCGCTTCACCTCCTCCATTCACCGAGGCGAGGTCGTGGGTTACATCAACGTGAGGGGCGTGAACGACCGCACGTTCACGCTTCGTGCATTGGGCGATCTCTCACCGCCTACGCTCCTCGAACGCCTACGCTGACGTAATGTTCGCCCGCGTTCCCGCCAGTTCAGCCAACCTCGGTCCGGGTTTCGACACCCTCGCGGTCGCCCTCACGCTCTACGTCGAAGTGTCGCTGGAACCGGCTGACACCCTCAGCATCGTGAGCGACGGTTGCGGCGCCGGCCGATTCGACGACGAGCGCCATCTCGGGGTCCAAGTCGCCAGCGGCATCCTCGGCCACACCAACTTCTCTATGCGCGTCACGTCGACCATTCCCTTGTCGAGGGGGCTCGGATCATCGGCGGCACTCGCAGTCGCGGCCGCGGCGGCGGCGGGCGCTCTCGATCCCCTCGCCGAAGGGACGCGCGTGGACGGGCACGCTGAGAACGCGGCGGCCTCGATGCTCGGAGGATTGGTCGTGGCGAGCGTCGATCCGGTTGGCGGCGTGACGGCGCGTCAACTCCCTCTCGACGACTCGTGGCGCTTCGTCGTCGTCGTGCCCGACCTCGAGCTCGATACCGCTGAAGCACGACAGGTGTTGCCGACGGTCGTGCCCTTCCTCGACGCCGTGCACAACTTGAACGCGATGGGGCTGCTGATCGCGGGCCTCGCGAACCATCACGAGTTCGTGGGTGGCGCGATGGACGACTACCTCCATCAGCCCTACCGTTCGCAACTACTCGACTACGCTGCGCCGCTGCTCTCGTTGCTGCGCGAAAGTGGTGCGGCGGGATCGTGCTGGTCGGGTTCGGGTTCGACGATGTTGGGACTCGTGACGAACGAAACGGCGCAGGACGTGGCACTGGCCGCGAAGGAGTTCTTGCACGAGCGATCTATCCGCGGTGACGTCCACGTGCTCGACGCGGACCGTACGGGGCTGGTTCTTCGTTGAGCGAACTCGACCACCGCGTCGCTGGGAGAACTCTCAGTGGCGCCGGGTTCATGTTGCTCGGGGCGGTGTTGATCCAATGGACGGCGGCCCTCGTGATTCCCGTCTTCTCCCTTATCGGCCCGTCGGCGGCGAGCGCTTGGCGATTTGCCCTGGGCGCGATAGTCCTGCTCGCGCTCACTCGCCCGAACGTTCGCCACTGGTCGAGACGACAGTGGTTAGGCGCGCTCGCGCTCGGGATGACCACGGCCTTCATGAACTTGTGTTTTTACCAAGCGATCGCGCGCATCCCACTCGGTGGCGCGGTGGCCATCGAGTACCTCGGGCCTTTCTGCGTCGCCGCACTCGGCAAGCGCACGCCGCGTCATCTCGCGTTCGTCGCGCTGGCCGGTGCGGGCGTCGTGGCCCTCACTCGACCAGGCAGCGGTCTCACGTTCATCGGGGTACTCTTCGCCGCGGGCGCTGGACTCGGCTGGGCCGCGTACATCTTCGCCTCGCAACGAGTGGGCGGCACGACGAAGGGATTCGGGGGACTCGCCGTGTCGATGTCGGTCGCCGCAGTTCTCACGCTGCCGCTGTCGCTAGGCGCGAGCGCGAAACTCGTCGATCATCCCGACACCCTCCTTCGCGTCTTCATCGTGGCGGTAGTAGCCATCGCGCTCGGCTTCGGGTCAGAGCTCGAGGGGCTTCGCCGATTGAAGCCCTCAATCGCGGGCGTGTTGATGGCGGGCGATCCCGCGGTGGCGTTCTTCATCGGTTGGTTGATGTTGAACCAAGTGGCTCGGGGGTGGGACCTGGTGGGACTGGGCTGCGTCGTCGTCGCCGGCGCGGGCGTAATGCTCGATTCCACCGTGAGTGAGAGCGAACTCGCTCAGTAGGCTTGAGGGGTGGTAACACCCAAATCCTTCGCGATTCGTACCTTCGGCTGTCAGATGAACGAACACGACTCGGAGCGGCTGGCCGGACTGTTGGTGGCCGACGGTCTCGTGCCGGCGGACGGTGACGCCGACGCTGACGTCATCGTGCTCAACACCTGCACCATCAGAGAGAACGCGGATCTGAAGCTCTACAGCGCACTCGGACAGCTGAAGGCGCTGAAGGAGGAGCGGCCCGATCTCCAGATTGCCGTCGGCGGTTGCATGGCGCAGAAGGATCGCGGCACGATTCTCGAGCGCGCGAACTGGGTGGACGTGGTCTTTGGGACCCACAACCTTGCGTCGGCGCCATCGCTCCTTCGCCGTTCTCGTACCGAAGGTCCGCTCGTGGAGATACTGGACGCGCCCGACCCGCTCACCAGTCGCGACATGGCGCCGGCACTTTACGCCGTTCGCGAACTGCCCTTCGCTGCGTGGATGACCATCCAAACGGGCTGTGACAACACGTGCGCGTACTGCATCGTGCCGAGTGTGCGCGGAGGCGAGATCAGTCGACCCCTCGTAGACCTGATCAACGAAGCGACGATGCTGGCGAGCTCGGGCGTCACCGAGATCACCGTGCTCGGTCAGAACGTGAACTCGTACGGTCGCGACATTACGGGACGACGCCCCCTCTTCGCGGAGTTGCTGCGCGCCCTCGGTGAGGTGCCGGGCATCGAAAGAATCCGCTTCACCAGTCCCCACCCGAAGGACCTTCGCCCCGAGACCATCGCCGCCATGGCCGAGACGAAGAGCGTCTGCAATCAGTTGCACCTCCCACTGCAGTCCGGATCGAACCGTGTCCTGAAGTCGATGCGACGCGGTTACAGCGTCGAGCGGTACGTCGAGAAGCTCGCGGCCGCGCGCTCCGCGATCCCAGAGCTCGCGGTGACGACGGACCTCATCGTGGGCTTTCCCGGTGAGAGCGACCGTGAGTTCGATGAGACACTCGAGGTCGTGGCGGCCTGCGAATTCGACCTCGCCTACACGTTCATCTTCTCGCCTCGCGAAGGAACCCGCGCGGCCGACATGGGCGACGAGTTCGTCGACGCCGACGTCATCAAGGCGCGATTCGAGCGACTGAAAGACGTCACCGATCGTTCGGCGTTGCGCCACCACCAAGCCCGAGTGGGTAAGCGTGAGGAGGTACTCGTCGAAGGACCCTCGAGGCGCAACGACCAGATGCTCTCGGGTCGTACGCGCCAGGGCAAACTGATCCACTTTCCCGTCTCCGAGAACGTCGCGCGCTCGGGATCGCTCGTGAGCGTGGACGTCACCTACGGCGCCCCGTACTACTTGATGGGTGAGATGAGCTCCGTCCTTCGCGCTCCTCGCCACAAGATCCGCGTGCCACTGCTCTCGACGTGACGCGACCCTCGACGACGGCGGTCGCGCTCGTCGGTCCCACCGCCTCGGGGAAGTCGGCGTTGGCGCACGAGATAGCGCTCGAGGGGAACGGAACCATCGAACTGCTCAGTGTCGACGCGATGGGCGTCTATCGAGGGATGGACCTCGCCACGGCCAAACCCTCGCGCCACGAACGCGCCGAGGTCTCGTACCACTTACTCGATCTCGTCGATCCGAGCGAGGAGTTCACCGTCGCGCAGTTCCAACGCGAGGCGAGATCGGCGCTGGCGACTGTCGGGGCCGCCGAACACGCCGCGATGTACGTGGGGGGCACGGGACTGTACGGGCGCGCGGTCCTCGACGACTTGGATATTCCCGCTCGCTATCCGGAGATTCGCCGCACCCTCGACGAACGCGCCGAGCACGATCTGCCTGGCCTCTACGACGAACTCGTCCAACTCGATCCCGTGGCGGCGAGTCGAATGGAGGCGACCAACGAACGACGCGTCGTACGCGCGCTCGAAGTGACCTTGGGCGCCCGGCGCCCCTTCTCTTCGTACGGCGAGGGCCTCCTCAACTACGGACCCGTGCGCGTGGTGCAAGTCGGTCTCGACTGCGACGTCGAGACGCTCGACGAGCGCATCGAGCGGCGCTTTCGTGCGTGGATGGACGAAGGCCTGGTGGAGGAGATCGAACGACTGCTGCGCGCGCCCGGCGGTCTCGGTCAAACCGCCCGCCAGGCCGTGGGGTACCGAGAGCTTCTACGCCACGTCGAAGAGGCGGCTCCCCTCGAAGAGTGCGTGACGGAAGCGCTGACGCGCAGTCGTCGTCTGGCCCGCCGTCAACGCTCGTGGTTCCGTCGCGACCCTCGCGTCGAGTGGTTCAGCGACGTCGATTCGGCCAAGCGTCGACTCCTTGAGGTGTTGAGTCCCGCCGACGGGTTCGTGCGAGACTAGATCGGTGACAGTGCGCACTCTCCAAAAGTGGCACGGCGCAGGGAACGACTTTCTCGTCGACGTGCAAAAAGACGATCGGTCCCGGTGGTGGACGCCCGCGCGCGCTCGAGCGATCTGTCATCGGACGACTGGCGTGGGCGCGGATGGATTGCTCATCGCGACGCTCGCACCGGTCGTCGCGATGGAGCTGTATAACGCTGATGGTTCGCTCGCGGAGATGTCGGGCAATGGCATTCGATGTCTCGCGGGGGCCGTTCGGCGCGCGACGAACGCGACGTGGGACAACTTGGACGTGGAGACGGCTTCAGGGCTGCGCAACGTGCGCCTCACGATGGACGGAGCCGCGGGCTTTGGGAGCGTCGCCATGGGCGACGTGACGTTCGAGGAGACGATCGACGGCGCTCTCGGTGTGGCGCGCGTGGGCAATCCTCACGTCGTGGTGCTCGACGACGCGACCTGGAGTGACGCTGCTCGCGAAGAGCTCGCCGCGAAGCTCGCCGCGCAGGTCGGGGGAGCGAACGTCGAGTTCGTGAGCGTGCTCGGCGCGGACCACTTGAGCATCAAGGTCATCGAACGTGGCGTCGGCTGGACGCAAGCGTGCGGCACGGGATCGTGCGCGGTTGCCGCCGTCACTCGGCGCGCGGGACTCAGCGGCGACGTCGCCACCGTGGAGAACCCCGGGGGCACGTTGCGCGTGGCCTTGGAGGGTAATGGGGCCACCTTGAGCGGTCCGGTGCAATTCGTGGCGAACGTGGAGTGGCTCGAAGCTTGACGTACGTACCAAGCACGCTGATTGACCGCACGTTTCGAGAGAAGATCGTCCTCGTCGGTGTTCAGTTCCCCGGCGTGAGCGCGGAGGAACTTGATCACCAGCTCGACGAACTCGCCCTCCTCGTCGATACCGCGGGTGCCGACATCGTCGCGCGCGTTGTCCAGCGCCGCGACAGTCCCGATCCCGCCACGTTCCTCGGCTCGGGCAAGGTGCAAGAACTCCGAGAGATCTGCCTCGCGCTTGACTCGGACACCGTGGTGTTCGAACACAATCTCTCGCCGGCGCAACAACGAAATCTGGAGAAGATCCTCGGACGCACGGCCATCGATCGAACGGCCGTGATCCTCGACATCTTCGCCCAGAACGCACGCACGCCCGAAGGCAAGGCGCAGGTCGAGTTGGCGCTGTTGGAATACCGACTGCCTCGTCTTCGCCGCGCCGGGGGCTCGCTCTCCCAGCAGGCCGGTCACATCGGCACGCGTGGTCCCGGCGAAACACAGTTGGAGGTCGACCGGCGCCGACTCGTCCAAAGGATCCACCACATTCGTCGCGAGCTGAAGGAGATCGATCGCACGCGCCACGTTCAGCGTCAGGGTCGAGTTCGAGGGCGTCACCGCGAGGTGACGTTGGTGGGCTACACGAACGCGGGTAAGTCCTCGATGCTGAACGCCCTCACGAACGCTGGGGTCGAGGTGGAGGATCGACTCTTCGTCACCTTGGACCCCCGCACCCGCCAACGTCAGCTTCCGGGTGGTGAGACGGTTCTCTTCACCGACACCGTGGGCTTCATCTCGAACCTGCCCCACGAACTCGTGGAGGCGTTCATGAGTACCTTGAAGTCCGTGCAGCTCGCGGACCTCCTCGTCCACGTGGTGGACGGCGCGAGCGACAACGCCGAAGAGCAGATCGCCGCCGTGCGTGACGTCCTCGTCGAGATCGGTGCCGACCAGGTGGTGGAACTGTTGGTCTTCAACAAGGCGGACGTCGCGGGATCGCGCGCGAAGGACCTCGCGAAGCTCTACGAGGGGAGCGTCTGGGTCTCGGCGAAGACCGGCGAGAACCTGGACCACGTCATCGCCGCGATCGGTGAGCGCCTTCGCTCGCACGACCGCGTGCTCACCTTGCAACTCCCGCTCGATCGAGGCGATCTTCTTGCGGCCGCGCATCGTGAGGGTGACGTGCTCGACACGACCGTGAGCGACGACGGGGTGTTGGTCCACGTGGTCCTCGACGCCGTGGGCGCGGCGCGCTTCAGCGAGTGGCGCGTACCGGCGTGAGTTTCACCCCACCCGCGTACCCCTACGAACGCTTAGACGGCCTGAAGGAAGTGGCGGCGGCCTTCGAGGGCGGCCCTATCGACTGTTCGATCGGTACGCCCGTGGATCCACCACCGAGCTTCGTCATCGAGGAACTCGCGCGCGGCGTCGGCGCCAAGGGCTACCCGCCGTCGGCGGGCACGCCGGACTTCCGCGACGCCGCGGCACGTTGGATGAACCGCCGCTTCGCGCTCTCGCTCTCGCCCGACGACCTGGCGGCCTGCGTGGGCACGAAGGAGTTCGTGGGCTCGCTCGCCGGGTACCTCCACTTGCGCCGTCCCGATCGCGACACCGTGCTCTACCCGGCCGTCAGTTACCCGACCTACGCGATGGGCGCGACCCTGGCGGGCTTGCGCTCGGTGCCCGTGGCGATGGTGAACGGACAGCTCGACCTCACGTCCATCGCCCCCGCGGACGCCGCGCGCGCACTCGTACTCTGGGCGAACTCGCCGTCGAATCCGACGGGCGCCCTCGATGATCTCGAGAGTATTGCTGCGTGGGGTCGAGGACACGACGTGCTCGTCGCGAGTGACGAGTGTTACGCGGAGTTCACGTGGGCCTCTCGACCGAGGACGGTCCTCGAACACGGTGCCGAGGGCGTCCTGGCGCTGCACTCGCTGTCCAAGCGGTCGAACCTCGCCGGCTTTCGCGCGGGCTTCTACGCGGGCGACCGAGAGGTCGTCAACTATTTGCGCAGTGTTCGCCAGCACGCGGGCTTCATGGTGCCCGGTCCGGTGCAGTCAGCCGCCGCCGCCGCCTTCGGTGACGATGAGCACGTCGACGTCCAGCGTGCGCGCTATCGCCGCCGTCTCGAACTGTTGAGTGACGCGCTGAAGCGTCTTGACGTCGACGCGCCCTTTCCAGAGGGCGCGTTCTACCTCTGGTGCTCGAAGGAAGGCCTGGATGGCTGGGCCCTCGCTGCGATGCTCGCGGAGCGATCCGGTCTCATCGTCAGTCCCGGTGAACTCTACGGCGAGGCGGGCTCCAATTTCGTGCGCATCGCCGTCGTTCAGCCCGACGAACGTCTGGAGCTCGTGGTGCGTCGTCTCGAGGACTCGTAAGCCCAACACTACGATTGAGCGATGAGCGAACTCGAAACGCGCGTAGGACATTGGTTCGAACACCTTGCCGAGATGACGCCCGACAATCTGGAAGCCCGTCGTGACGTCGAGCTGGTGATCACCAAGCTCGACGACGGTCAAGTGCGGGTCGCCGAAGTGGGCGCTAACGGCGCCATCGTCGTGCACGAGTGGGTGAAGCAAGCGATCTTGCTCCTCTTTCGACTTCACGGTCTCAAGAAGATTGACGCGGGACCGTTTGAGTATCTCGACAAGTTGGAGTTGAAGACCGACTACGAGCGACGCGGCGTTCGCGTGGTGCCTGGTGCGTCGGCCCGACGGGGAAGTTTCCTCAGCCCGGGCGTCATCTTGATGCCGAGCTACGTGAACATCGGCGCCTGGGTTGGTCGAGACTCGATGGTCGACACGTGGGCCACGGTGGGAAGTTGTGCGCAGATTGGGGCCAACGTGCACCTCGCGGGCGGCGTGGGCATTGGCGGCGTGCTCGAACCCGCGAACGCCGTGCCCGTCGTGATCGAGGACGACGCCTTCATCGGGAGCCGGTGCATGATCGTGGACGGCGCGCGCGTCGGTCGGGGATCGGTGCTCGGCGCCGGCACCATCTTGAATCCCTCGATTCCCGTCATCGACGCGGAGAGCGGCGAAGAAGTCTCGCGCGGGTACGTGCCGGACTACTGCGTGGCGGTGTCCGCGAGTCGACGTCGCGAGTACCCCGGGGGCGAGTTCTTCCTGCCCTGCGTGTTGATCATCAAACGCATGAGCGAGGGCGAGCGACACGACAAAGTGAAACTGAACAACATTCTGCGCGACCACGGCGTTTCGACGTGAGCAGACTCGACGAAGCACTCGCGCTCGTCTCGATCAGTTCGGTGAGTCGAAACGAGACGGCGCTCGCCGCGCACGTGGAGGGCCGACTTCGGGCAGTCGACAACCTTGACGTCGAGCGCGTCGGCGACAACGTCGTCGCGCGATCGACCGGTCATCACGCCACTCGGGTGCTGGTGGCGGGCCACCTCGACACCGTGCCAGGTGACGCGCGCCTCGCCACCATCGTCGACGGGCAGCTGCGCGGTGTTGGCGCCTGTGACATGAAGGGATCGGTCGCCGTGATGTTGGCGATCGCGACCGATCCCACGCCTCGCTCGCTCGAGGTGACGTGGATCTTCTACGCGCGTGAGGAGATCACGCGTAGCGAGTCGGGCCTCATCGAGATCGCCGAACTTCGACCCGACCTCCTTCAAGGTGACGTCGCGGTGCTCGCCGAACCAACCGGTGGTGTCGTCGAAGCGGGCTGCCAAGGGACCTTGAAGGTGAGCATTGAACTCGCGGGCTTTCGCGCCCACGCGGCGCGTCCCTTCACGGGTCGAAACGCGATCCACCGGTTGGCGGACGTCATCGCGCTCGTCGCCAATTACGAGCCGCGAGTCGTCGAACTCGAGGGCGTTCGCTATACCGAGCAACTCCAAGCGGTCGGCGTCGAGGGCGGTGTCGCACCGAACGTGGTGCCGGACCTCGCGATACTGACGATCAATCACCGGGTTGCGCCCGATCGTTCGAAGGAGCAGGCCACGGCGTGGCTGCGTGAGTACCTCGGAGTGTCGCTCGAAGATGGCGACACGTTCTCCGTCCTTGACTGGGCGCCTGGCGCACTGCCGTCACTCGGGAACGAGCGTCTCCGCGCGCTCGTTGAGCTGACAGGTCATCCCGCGCAGGGGAAAGTCGGTTGGACCGACGTCGCGACGTTCCAGGAACTCTCGATACCTGCGACGAACTTCGGCGCCGGAGACCCTCTTCTCGCACATCGAAGCGACGAATTCGTCACGCTTGAGGAGCTGACGGAGTTCGAAGACGTCCTGAGGAAGTGGCTCGCCTAGATCGAAGTTGAGTGCGTTGAATCGACTTTAGTAGTGGCGTAGGACCGAGATGACTCTGCCGTAGATGGTGACGTCACGAGAGTCGAACTCCATTGGCTCCATGGTCGAGTTCTCGGGTTTCAAGATGATCCGCGATCCTTGCGGGAAGAATCGCTTGACGGTCGCCTCGTCATCGGGAATACCGGCCACCACAATCTCACCCGACCTCGCGGTGCTCTCACGTTGGACGACGATGAAGTCACCGGACAAGATTCCCGCTTCAATCATCGAGTCGCCGCGCACTTGCAGCACGAAACTGTCCCCTCGACCAGCGAACTGCTCGGGGATCGACATCAACTCGTGCGCGCTCTCGACACCGAGCACACCGGTACCCGCGGCGATGTCACCGACGAAGGGAATGTGGCGGATGTGTTGTTCCGGTGAGGGATTGGCCGCGTCCAAACGAACCGTCAAGGTCCGGGGCTGTTGCGCGTTCTTCTCGATGTAACCGGCGTCCTTTAAGACCGTGATGTGATTGGCGACCGTCGCTGACGACGAAAGTCCGACGTGTTCGCCGATTTCACGGATAGTGGGAGGAAAGCCGCGCTCTCGCTGACAGGTCACGATGAACTCGAGAATCTGTCGACGCATTGGTGTCAGAACTTCAGCCATGTGGGGTCCTCCAGAGAACGAACAGTTGTTCGTAGGCTACACCAGCGCCGCCACTGTCTCAAACACCTGTTCGCCTTTCTTTGAATCCGTTTCGAGCGTGCTTCACCGTTGAAACGAGGGTGTTTCCACCACGGGGTGCCCTAATTTACCCAATTCCATACTGCTAACGTTCTGCAATGGCCAGATCGGCCTTATACATACCCAAGTTGATTCTTACGTGTTGTTTAGGTGACGCGATCAAGAGCTTGGGGATGAGAAGTGAATCAACACAGTTGAGGAAGGACGTTGCTTATGAAGCTTCGTTTGAACAAGACGGTGGCTGCGGTGGCTTCGAGTGCCCTGCTGTTGATGGCGGTGCCGGCAGTCGGTATCGCGTCAGCTTCAGGTGCTGCGTCAAAGGCAAAGCCCACCTACGTCATCGGATATGAAGGACCCTTGTCGGGTGGAAACTTGCAGTTAGGTTTGAACATGGTGTTCGCCGTGGAGTTGGCTATTAACCAAGCCAATGCCTCGGGCAAGAACCCCTTCAAGCTCCAGCTTGCGAAGTACGACGACCAGGGTGACCCCACCATTTCGCCCACGGAGGCCCAGTCTGCCGTGGCGAATAAGAAACTGATCGCCATTGTTGGCCCAGCGTTCTCTGGTGCCACCGCTGCAGCTGAGCCCTACTACTCCAAGGCGCACGTCGCGACCGTGAGCCCCTCGGCGACGAGGGTCACGCTGGCGTCGAGCGGTTGGAACAACTTCTTCCGCGTGGTTGCTGACGACGGTGTTCAGGGTCCTGCGGACGCTGACTACCTCGTGAAGACCAAGGGCAACAAGAGCGTGTACGTCGTAAGTGACGGCTCGTCTTACGGCACCGGTTTGGCCACGGCGTTCGCCACACAGGCGAGCACTGACGGCGCGAAGGTGACCTCAGTGACGGTCCCCGGTACCGCTCAGTGCACCGACGGAACAGCTTCAGCGACCGAGTACTCGGCCGCCGCGACGCAGGCAGTTGCCAGCGGCGCAAAGGCCATGTTCTACGGCGGTTACTACTGTGACCTCGGCCTGTTCCTAGGCGCGCTCGGATCGGCTGGCTGGTCTGGTCCGATCATGTCGGGTGACGGCTCTGACTCTTCCGCGTTGATCACGGGCACCACGCCCGCGTCGGCTGCGAGCGGTGTCTTGCTGTCATGTGCCTGCGCTGTTTCGCAGAACTCGTCGTTCAACAAGGCTTTCCAGAACTTGGCGAACTTCAGTTCCTCGAACGCAACGTACGCTCCTGAGTCGTACGACGCGACGAACGTCATCATCGCTGCGATGAAGAAGCTGAAGCACATCACGCGTTCAGCCGTCGTTGCGGAACTGCACAAGATCTCCTACAAGGGCATCACGAAGACGATCAAGTTCCAGAGCGATGGCAACATCGCTGGAGCGGCCATCTACGTGAACCAAGTGACGAACGGCAAAGTCGTTCAGTTGGGTCTTGAGTAAGTAGTCGAATTACCTCGCATTGCAGAAAGCCGGGGGATTTTCCCCCGGCTTTCTGCATGTTGGCTACACTTTGACTTCGTCTAGGAGGCTCAATTGGGCGCGTTTGGGCATTACGTAGCGGCACACTTCGACACGCTCAAACTCGAGTTCTGGGCACTCTTCGTGGGCGGTGTTGCGAACGGGTTGCTGTACGGAATGATCGCCGTTGGCTACACCCTCGTCTACGGCGTGCTTCGCCTCATCAACTTCGCGCACTCCGAGATCTTCATGACCGGAGGCTTCGCGGGTTACTTCGTTCTAAGAGCCACGGTTGGTAC
>DASZIH010000109.1:0-7451 GCA_035949355.1 Acidimicrobiales bacterium | reverse complement strand
GAACCGGAAAGAGGAGCACGAGGGCGAGCACGGCGAGGATTATCTGCAGTCCGGTGGTACCTGACGAGTCGGGACCACCACTTCCGGACGACGTGACGAAGCTCGTGATCGTGCCCGCCCCGACAATCTTCGACAATGTCTTCACACTCTGACCGTCGACAATGACGAGGTCCTTGGGTGACGGCAGCGCTGCCGGCCCGATCGTTCCGATCTGTGTACCGGCGAATCGGTCGCCCAATTGTGCCGCCGGCGTCGTCTTCAACAACGCGGCCAGGGCCGGCGACGCGTAGTACTGACCGGGTCCTGGAAGATGCGCAATGCCTGGCGGGACCAATGCGTTATGTCCCGTCGACGCGACGTCGACGCGAACGACGAGTTGACCTTCGAAATCCTGGGAACTGACGAGCCACCAAATGGGCGCGGACGTTGCGGGCGCCGTGACTTGCGATCCACGATGACCGAAGTGTGGATTACCGACCTCCACCGACGGCGTGGTCGCCATCCATGCGCCGCGAGCGTTCTGCCTGCCCAGACCGTTGATGGTGGCCATCGTCAACAGGAGCATCGCCACTCCGACCGACACGGCGAGCGCCATGACGACGAGTCGGATCATCGACTCCTTCCCGCCACGGATAGTGAGGCGAAAGCCGAAACGAATCATGTCGGGGTGGCGTGGTCGTTGAGCGAAGTGACGAGTCCGTCGCGGACCACCACCTCACGGTCGGCGTAGGCGGCGACTCGTGGCTCATGGGTAACCAAGACGACCGTCGTGCCATCGTCACGTGCTGCGGTCACGAGGAGTTCCATGACGACTTCGCCGGTGAAAGAATCGAGCGAGCCCGTCGGTTCGTCAGCGAACAGTACCTTTGGTCGGGCGACGAGTCCGCGCGCCAGAGCGACACGTTGCGCCTGTCCACCAGAGAGTTCACCCGAGCGTCGCCGCTCGAGACCGCCGATTCCGAGACGTTCGAACCACTCTCGCGCGCGAACGATCGCGTCATTTCGTCGCATGCCACAGAGAAGAAGCGGCAGTGCGACATTCTCTTCGGACGAGAGTTCCGGCACCAACTGTCCGAACTGGAAGACGAAACCAAAGGTGTCTCGTCGCAAGGCGCTGCGCTCATCTTCTGGCATCGTGTCGATGCGTTGACCAGAGAAACGAATCTCGCCACTTTTGGGTACGAGAATTCCCGCCAGGCAGTGCAGGAGTGTCGACTTACCGGAGCCGCTCGGACCCATGACCGCGAGAATCTCACCTTCGCGAATCGACACGTTGGCCCCACGGAGTGCGGGTGTCTCGCCAAAGTCGTAGGCCACATCGATGGCTTGGATCAATGTGGCTGTTGGGCGCACGTCGGATGCGACGAGTTCAACGCTCACGATGTCACCGCCGCGGCCAACGAAGGAAGTCGGGCCGCGGTCATGTCAATCCAGCGCAAATCAGCTTCGAGATGAAAGATGCCGTGATCGGCGAGGAGGACGTCAACGAGGCTGCCTGTTCGTTTCATTTCTGTCAGCGAACGCATACGCCCCAAGTGGGCGGCGCGCTGCGTATCCAAATACTTGTCGGCCGATCGACCGAGCATCAATGCCAAGACGACCTTCGAGAAAAGAACCGTCTGGAGGTGCGGTTCCGGCTCGACCGGCTCGCTGAGCCAGATCTCGAACTCCTCTTTTCCTTCCGGCGTTATCGCGTAGCGCTTTCGGTCCGGTCCGTCACCGGGCTCCGCTTCGCCCGGCACGACCTTTCCGTCTCGTGACAGTCGTGCGAGTGTGGCATAGACCTGACCGAAGGGCAATGGCTTCGAGCGACCGAAGTAGCTGTCGTAGTCGCGCTTCAGGTCATAGCCGTGGCTGGGTTCTCGTTCGAGGAGACCGAGCAAGGTGAAAGGTACACTCATGGGTCTGAGAATACACTGAGCGTATACTCTGCGCAAGTAATGAGGTGCTAGAGGTATTTTCAACGCATCATCCCTTGTAAACAGCGGTGTTTGAGGTGAAGTTGAATCTGAAGTTCGAGGCGCGCGAAATTTTGAATCGACGAGCCGCACCGCTAGATACGCCCTTAGTCCAAGAGTCCTTCGGGATTGGGGTACACCTCGTCGGCACTGGGAAACGCGCCGCTTCGCACGTCGGCGGCGAAGTGCGCAATCGCGTCGGTGATGACCGGTCCTAGGTTCGCGTACTGGCGCACGAACTTCGCGGGCTTCCCCTTCGTCAGTCCCAGAAGGTCATGAAACACCAGAACTTGCCCGTCGGTGTCGGGTCCCGCGCCGATACCGATCGTCGGGATCTCGAGGGCCTCGGTGACGCGCGTGCCCACGACGCTCGGCACGCCTTCGATGACGACGGCGAAGACGCCCTCGTCTTGGAGGACCTTCGCGTCGAGTTGCAGCTGCTGGGCGGCTTCGCGAGTCTTCGCCTGGACTCTGAAACCTCCGAAGGCCATGACGCTCTGTGGCGTGAGGCCGAGGTGACCCATCACGGGGATCTCGGCGTCGAGGATGGCGCGCACCACTTCACGCCGTACGCGACCGCCCTCCAGCTTGACGCTGTCGGCACCGCTGCGAATGAGCGCGGCCGCGTTTCGCACACTGTCGGCGACGCTCAGGTGATAGCTCAGCCAGGGCATGTCCGCCACGACGTGCGCGTCGGGCTTCGCCGCGGCGACGGCGCGAACGTGGTGGCACATCTCTTCGACGCTGACGTGCAACGTGTCCTCGTGACCGAGCACGACGTTGGCGAGTGAGTCACCTACGAGGATCATGTCAACGCCCGCGGCACTGGCAAAGCGCGCGCCGGGCTCGTCGTACGCGGTCACCATGACGAGGGGCGACGCTCCTTCGCGACGCTTGCGCCCCCGAATGACGGGCGCCGAAAGCTTCACTCGCCCACTTCTTTGACGTAGTTCACGCTGCGCCTCGCCCGGTGGCTCCCGGCACTCCACTTTCGAACGAGGTGGTGAAAGGAGCACGCGATGCAGACCTCGACCGCGTAGCACTGCACCGGGTCTTCGCGGCGTTCGAGTTTCAACAACTCGGCTCGCGTCGAAGGACACGTGCCACCCGACGGGAGACGTGCGCCGAAGACGTACGTCACTTCAACGAGTTCGGCGTCGCTGCACACAGGACACGTCTCGCCCGTCTTTCGTCCGATGTTGCGCGCCGCGCGCAACAGCTCGGGGTGCGCGTCGCAGATGTCCTCGTAGCGGATCTGCCCGGCGGCGACCTTGGCGAGCAGCGCGTGGCGCACGAGCCCGAACTCGACAACGGCACCGTCAGCCGTGCTCGTGCGGAAGCGCTTATCCATTACCGGCGACCTTACCTCCGGTGAAATGGCAGCAACAGCACAGACCGTCACGGTCGATATATCGAGATGATATAATCAATCGCGTGTTAGACATCGCCATCCTAGGCCTGCTGATGGACCGTGACCACCACGGGTACGAGATCCGCAGTCGCCTTCGCGAACGACTCGGTGTGTGGGCCAACGTCTCGTTCGGATCGATCTATCCCGCGCTCGCTCGTCTCGAGCGTCACGGTCTGGTCGAAGCCGTCGCACCGATCTCACCTCGTCAGAGTCCGCTCTCGACGGGGTCACTCTCGGGTGAGCGCGCGTCTCTACGATCACTTCGCGCGACGACCGGACTCGGTCGGCGCGGCCGCAAGGTGTACCGCATCACGGACCGCGGTCGCCAGGAGTTCATCACACTGCTCGGCGACCCCGCGACCCTCGACGACGGCAAGAACTTCTCACTTCGCATGGCGCTCGCCAAGTACCTCACGCCGAACCGTCGTGTCAGCCTCCTAGAGCGCCGCCGCACCGATCTCGTGGAGCGTCTGGCCGAAGTTCGCGCTGGCTCACACAACGAAGAGCTCGACGACTACGCGCGCAGCGTCATGGAACACGCCGCGCGCGGCGTTGAGCTCGACCTCGCGTGGATTGACGACTTGTTAACCACAGAACGCAGTAATCAGCAAACCTTCGCCAACGACGCGAAGTAGGAAAGGAAAGCCATGAAGAAGATTCGTGTGGCGATCGCCGGCGTAGGAAACTGCGCCAGTTCACTCATCCAGGGCATCACGTACTACCGCGACGCGAAGGACGGCGACCACGTCCCCGGTCTCATGCACGTCGTGCTCGGCGGCTATCACGTCAGCGACCTCGAGTTCGTCGCGGCCTTCGACGTCGACGCCTCCAAGGTCGGCAACGACCTCGGCAAGGCCATCGACGGCGGCCAGAACAACACGCTCAAGTTCGCCGACGTCCCCTCGTTGGGCGTCACCGTCCTGCGCGGCCCGACCATGGACGGACTGAACAAGTACTACCGTGCCGCGATCGAGGAGTCGCCCCTCGAGGCCGTGGACGTGGTCCAGGCACTTCGCGACGCGAAGGCCGAAGTTTTGGTCTCGTACCTGCCGGTCGGTTCGGAGGAGGCCCAGCGCTTCTACGCCCAGGCCGCGCTCGACGCCGGTGTCGCCTTCGTGAACGCCATTCCCGTCTTCATCGCCTCCGACCCGGTGTGGGCGAAGAAGTTCACCGACGCGGGCGTGCCCATCATCGGTGACGACATCAAGAGTCAGGTCGGCGCCACCATCGTCCACCGTGTCCTCACTCGCCTCTTCGAAGACCGTGGCCTCACCCTCGACCACACGTATCAGCTCAACGTCGGGGGCAACATGGACTTCAAGAACATGCTCGAACGCGAGCGTCTGGAGTCGAAGAAAGTCTCGAAGACCCAAGCCGTGACGTCGCAACTCGAGTTCAACGACCTCGACCCCGACGACGTGCACATCGGACCGAGCGACCACGTGCCGTGGCTCCAGGACCGCAAGTGGGCCTACATCCGCATGGAGGGTCGCAACTTCGGTGACGCTCCGCTCAACATCGAGCTGAAGCTCGAAGTGTGGGACTCGCCCAACTCGGCGGGGGTCATCATCGACGCCGTTCGTTGTGCCAAGGTCGCGCTCGACCGCGGTATTGGTGGACCGTTGCTCGGTCCCTCCGCGTACTTCATGAAGTCGCCGCCCGTACAGTTCCACGACGACGAGGCGCACGACATGGTCGCCGCCTTCGCGAACGACGGTGCCGTGAACCCGGTCTGGCCGTAAGCGACGTTCACTAGGAAAACCCCCCGCGCAACGCGGGGGGTTTTTCACTTAGTGGGGTTGATCCGCCCACCACTCTCGAAGTCGAACGGCGGCCTCGGCGGCGCTGATCTCGCCCTCGTCGAGACGGATCTCCATGAGGAAATCGAGGGCGTGGCCCACGGCACGACCAGGCGCGATACCGAGCAACTCCATGACGGCGACGCCGTCGAGCGCGGGGCGAAGACGGCTCAAGTCCTCTTGCTCGCGAAGGACGCCGATGCGATCCTCGAGTTCGTCCATGCGCTCGGCGAGTGTCGCCGCTTTACGCGCGTTGCGCGTCGTGCAGTCACAACGAGTGAGTTCGTTGAGCTCCTCGAGTAGTGGTCCGGCGTCACGCACGTACCGGCGCACGGCCTTATCGCTCCAGCCGAGCTTGTACGTGTGAAAGCGCAAGTGCAGTTCGACGAGCATCGCGACGTCATCGATCATCTCTGACGAGTACTTCAGTGCGGTCATTCGCTTACGCGTCATCTTCGCGCCCACGACGTCGTGGAAACGAAACGTGACGCCCTCGTCGCTGATCGCCCGAGTGTTGGGCTTGCCGACGTCGTGAAAGAGTGCGCCGAGGCGCAACACGAGTGACGGCGACGTCTTGTCGACGACGGCCCAGGTGTGGCGAAGGACGTCCTTGTGCTGATGGACGGGGTCCTGTTCGAGTTGAAGTTTGGGCAGTTCGGGAATGAAGTACTCCGCGAGTCCCGTGCGCACGATGAAGTCCAAACCGAGTGAGGGTTGCGCCGTGAGCAGGAGGAGGTCAAGTTCACCGCGCACGCGCTCGGGCGACACCTTGGTGATCTGCTCGGCCATCTTCACCGCGGCTGCCTCGAGCGCGGGGTCGATGCTCATGTTGAAACGAGCGGCGAAGCGAGCGGCTCGAAGCATCCGAAGGGGATCGTCAGTGAAGAGGATCTCCGGATCGATGGGCGTACGCAACACTCGATCGTTGAGGTCGTGAAAGCCGTGATGGAAATCGAACAGCGTCTGGACGTCGGGCGTCTCCGTGTTGAGCGCGATCACGTCGAGCGCGAGGGCGTTGATGGTAAAGTCGCGCCGACCGAGGTCCGCCTCGAGCGAGTCGCCCCACTCGACCGAAGGTTTGCGCGAATGATCGACGTAGGACTCCGAGCGAAACGTCGTGATCTCGACCTTCAGACCACCCTCGCGCAGCGTGCCCCCGATCGTCCCAAAAGCCTTTCCCTGCTGCCATAACGCGCTACAGACCGGCTTCATGAGTCGCTCGATGTCGTCGGGCCGGGCGTTCGTCGTGAAGTCAATCTCGAAGTCGTCGCGACGAGTCTCGCCGAGCAACGCGTCACGAACGGAGCCGCCGACGGCGTAGAGAGAGAAGCCCGCGTCGGCGAACGCGTCGCTGAGTGGACGCGACAACAGCGCGAGTTCAGCGAGTCGATCGTGGGCGTTGGTAAAGGAAGTCACTGCGAATGAAGGTTACGGGCTCCCGAAGCCGAAGCCTCGCGAAGGTAGCCTGTAACTGCATGTCCCACCGATTTACGACCTGGTGGCGGGCGCTCAGCGTCGTACTCCTCAGCCTCGCAACGGTGACGTGGCCCACGGCCGCGCGGGCTAACACGACGCCAGGCTTCACCGTCGTGCATCAGAACGCGCTGGCGACCCTGTCGACGCGCGGAGTCCTGCACTTCGCCACCACGGTGCGACTCTCCCCCGCGAAGACCACGGCGAGCGCCAACGTGACGATCTTCCCCGCGATCGCCACGGTGTCGGCGATGAGTCCGATCGTGTCGGGCGCTGGCACGACGGTGCCCGCGATGTCCTCGACCGGGACCTTCTCTCTCAACTGTCTGCGCGGTGGTGAGGCCACCTTCAGCGTGTCCGTCTACACGAAGAAACTCAAAACGCCGCTCCGTTCGTGCCACGGCAAGGTGGCACGGCTCCATCTCACGTGCGCGGCCAAGGGCTGCGCCGGGGTCTACCCCCTTCGTTACCGCCTTCGCGTCGACGGCGTGACACTGACGAAGTGGTCGTTGCTGGCGATAAAGACACGTCCCATAACGACACCGCTCCAGGTGGCGCTCGTGGAGAGCTTGAACCGGACGTCACTCCAGCACGCCCAACGTTCCATGAGCGTCCTGGACGCCCTTGGTCACTACGCCTCGTCCCCCGTCACGCTCAGCGCTGACTACGAGACCCTCACCGCCATCGACTTCAATCAGACGTCGGGTACGAAGTGGCGAAGCGCCCTCAACAAGGCCCTCGAGAGCCCTCAGCACCGGGCGATCGACGCGCCCCCTGGTTCCATCGACTTCGCCGGCCTCTCGGAGAACG
>DASZIH010000108.1:0-50072 GCA_035949355.1 Acidimicrobiales bacterium | reverse complement strand
CAACGACGAAAAGGGTTGGGGATTCATCGCTGTCGATGGCCAACCAGACGTCTTTGTTCACTACTCGGAGATTCAAGGTGACGGGCGAAAGACGCTCGTCGAAGGTCAGGCCGTCGAGTTCGACATCGAACCCGGCGATCGCGGCCCGCTAGCTAAGCGCGTCATTCTTAACTAACGACCAATTCTTCGTTGTAAACAACCGCCGCCCTCGGGCGGCGGTTGTTTTATTGTGCGTTCACGTGCTCTACGGTACGTTTGGTTACCAGCAAGTAACTTTTTCGACCCGCAAGGTGCGCCATGACTGATTTTTCAATGGAACTCAACGAGGACCAGACAACGCTGCGTGACTGGCTGCACGGCTTCGCCGAGCAACAGATGCGACCCATCGCCGCCGAGTGGGACGAGCGTGAAGAGACACCGTGGCCCTTCATCGAAGAGGCCGCCAAACTCGGCGTGTACGGTCTCGACTTCTTGATGAACGCCATCAAGGATTCGACCGGGCTGTCGATGATGATCGCGCTCGAAGAGCTGGCGTGGGGTGACGCCGGCCTGTGCATGTCGATCATGGGCACGACCTTGGGTGTGGCGGCGATCGTCGCCAACGGGACTCCCGAGCAGCAGATGGAGTGGGTCCCGCAGTGCTTCGGCACGCCCGACGACATCAAGCTCGCGGCCTTTGGCGTGAGCGAGCCCGACGCCGGCAGTGACGTGTCGTCACTTCGCACGCGCGCGATCTACGACGAGGCGGACGACGAGTGGATCTTGAACGGCACCAAGACGTGGATCACGAACGGCGGCATCGCGGCGGTGCACGTCATCGTCGCTTCGGTGGATCCGAAGCTCGGCAGTCGAGGTCAGGCCTCGTTCATCGTGCCCGAGGGGACGCCCGGACTGAGCATGGGTCAGAAGTTCAAGAAGATGGGCATCCGCGCGAGCCACACCGCGGAAGTCGTCCTCGAGAACTGCCGTGTACCCGGAGCCTGTCTGCTCGGCGGCAAGGAGAAGTTGGACGAGAAACTCGCGCGCGTGCGTGAAGGCAAGCGCGCCTCGGGTCAAGCCGCGATGGCGACGTTCGAAGCGACGCGTCCGGCGGTCGGCGCCCAGGCGCTCGGTATCGCGCGCGCGGCCTACGAGTACTCACTCGACTACGCGAAAGAACGCAAACAGTTCGGACGCGCCATCATCGAGAACCAGGCCATTGCGTTCAAGCTGGCCAACATGAAGATGAGCATCGACGCGTCGCGACTGCTGATCTGGCGCGCGAGTTGGATGGCCGCGACGCGAAAGCCCTTTACGAGCGGCGAGGGATCGATGTCCAAGCTTTTCGCCAGCGAGACGGCGGTGAAGGTCACCGAAGAGGCGATTCAGATTCTTGGGGGGTACGGCTACGTTCGCGACTATCCCGTTGAGCGCTGGCACCGCGACTCCAAGATCTACACGATCTTCGAAGGGACCTCGGAGATACAGCGGCTGATCATCGCGCGCGCCGTCTCAGGTGTGCAGATCAAGTAGCAACGCCAGAAGTTCCCGCGGCGAAACGCACGTCTGGTCGGAGCCTGAGGAGCAACGCCTCTCGAGTTCGGCCTCGCCGTGGGGTCCGTTGATCCTTCGATCCACGGGGAAGCCCCTTCGGGCCTACGTCGACACCCTGCCGGTCCTGACCCGACCACGGCGGTTGTCCCCAAAAATGCGGTGACGGAGACAAAAACCCTTTATCTAATGGGCTTTCCCGAGTTCTTCGGCGTTCTGAGGGAACAATGAATTAACAATGGCAACACTCACACTTGACAAATATCAGGCCAACGGCGAGACTTCTCCCTGCAAGGGCTGATCAGGAGAACGTAGTGGCCCGCATCGCTCTTGCCGTCGGATTTCGTGAAACGTGTCTCTTGACGCGTCACGCCGCGACTGGGGCGACGGAATTGGCATATTCTCTTGGCTCGCTAGGGAACGTCGTCCCGGGCACCATTGTCGGTTTTTCGCCAGTCGTTTGACTCTTCGTAATGTACGAAATGTCCAGTCAGGGAGGATACGTATGAAAGGTGAGACCTCCCCACTGAACGTCCGACCTTTCTCGAGACGTGGCGCCCTCGCGAAGGAATCCGGGAAGTCGCGCCGCTCACGGAACCGCGGCGAGCGCGGCTACACGCTCATTGAGCTCCTTGTCGTTATCACGATCATTCCGCTTATCGTCGGGGCGCTTAGCGCTGGACTGATCGAGGTCTTCTCACTTCAATCGGGCGTGGCCTCACGGCTCGGCGACTCCAGTGACGCGCAGATCGTGGCTGCTAGTTTCACCAAAGACGTGCAGAGCGCGTCATCGCTCACGACGAACGCCACCGCGCTGTGCGGGACCGGAACTCAGATGCTGGGGTTGGAGTGGGGCGGGAGTAGCGAAGTCGTGTCGTACGTCGATCAGTCGTACAACGGCACGACGTACTCTCTTGTGCGCAACGACTGCACCAATGGCCCCTCCGCCACGCCAAACACCTCGACCGCGCTCTCGTACGACTTCCTTCCACCGTGTCCGGTAGCGGACTCCGCTGCCCAGTGCAGTGCACTCTCTCTGCAGCCCGCCCCCGTCGCCTACGACAACAAGACGGTGGTCGTCACGTCGGGCGGCCTCGTGTCGACCGTTGGCATCACGGCGTTGCAGTTCCCCATCATGGAGCCGAAGAGTTCCTTCGTGTACCACTTGTCGGCCACCCCCGCCGGATCGGCCTCAACGCCTCAGACCAATCTCGGGGCACCGTCGACGGGTTCGTCGTGCGGTTTCGCGCTCCCGGGTACCGGGTCGTTCGCGGCGACGATGTGTTTCATTGGTTTCACGAACGCGGAGATCGAGGCCGCGTTCCCCAGCGCGGGCAACACGTGTTCGTCAACGGACCCGGGACAGCAGGGCTTGGACATGTCGGTCGACACGCCCGGGGGCTACGTGATGTCGTTCTGCCTCACGGTGGTGCCGGGAGCGGGGGAGAACCAAAACGCAACGAACCCGCCGCCAGTGGTGGCGGTGACCACCCCGGTCGGCGGAGGGACTTGTAGGCAACAAGGGCAAGGGTGCGACTGGGGTCACCTGAGTAATGGACAGGGGTTCCTCGGTAACGACAACCAGGTGAACGGCGTCGCGACGCCCTTCTACTCGGGTATCGGATGCCCGGTTTCAACGCCGAACCTGAAGAACAACGTCGTGACGTCGTCGTGCATCAATCCGGCGATATTTCAGACCACCAACGGAGGCAACGACACCGTCACTCTCTCCAACATAGAAGTGAACGACCCCGCGGGAGACTTGGCTACGGGCTACGAAGTGATCACCGTCGACGCGGAGACCGTCGACCCCGGTAGTGGTGCCTACATAAAGTGGACGTCGCTCCAGCCAGCGTCGCGGCCACTTCCGTTCAACCTGGTTCCGAACTTCTCAAGTTCCGACCTCGGCAACGCTTGCAACGAAGTGCCAGCAGCTGATACCGGCGCGGGCAACCCGACGGGGTGGAGCATCGATGACGGCGATACGACGGTCAAGATCGGTTCGACCGACTACACCGGCAGCTTGACTGGCCTCGGAACGGCCTCCGTCGAGTGCCAGTCCAACTGGCAAACGTCACCGCCCTACCTTCGAACGGGTACCGCGATGCTCGGGATAACACCTCCTGCCGTGAACGGTGGCGCGGAGCCGGTGACCATCAGGGCGCAACTACAAGGCGAGGGCTACAACGCGGTTGCCTTCGGACTCCTACTCCCATGACGCTGTGGACGAAACCCAACACGTGTCACCAGACCGTGGCGCGCAGCGCGTCGCGAGCCGGCGCCCTAGCGGAGTGTTCGACAACGTGTTGAAGCGCCTCGTACAAAAGTCGCGCCACGCGGTGGCGTCGAGAACGTCCGGCGTTCGCTCAGAGGTGGGAGAGACCCTCGTCGAGGTTCTGCTCGCCCTGGTCATTCTGGCGCTGGCGTCGGTGGCCATGATCACGGCGTTCGGTACCGACATCTCGGCCTCGGCCGAGCATCGAAGCCTGGCGAATTTCGACACCGCGCTGGCAAGCTCGATTTCGATGACCACCACGCTGATCCAACAGGACTACTCGTCCGTGTTCACCGCCTGTCCGACGCCGTCGGGGTCTCTTGCCGGCTATCCAACGTCGACGGTGCTCACCTCGGATCTCGACATCACTGGGTACACGGCGTCGATCACTGCGGTCGAATACACGGACACGAACGGGTTCTCCGCCACGTGTACGGCCCAGAATGTCGGTGGACCGCAGCTCATCACCATTGTCGTCACCGACACGGCGACGGGACTCACGCAGAGCAACTCGGTCGCGGTGATCAATCCCGCGCCGACCCAAGCGAGTGGTGGTCACGGCAAGGTGGCCACGCAGTTGGTGTTCTCGACGCAACCGGGTGGCGCGACGGTTGGCACCGCGTTCCAGTATCAGCCAATCCTCGAGGTTCAAGACGCGAGCGGCCAGATCGTGACGACCGACCTCTCGCCGATCACCTTGACCATCACGACGGGTACCGGCACCAACGGCGCTTCGTTGTCCACGACCTGTTCGGGCGTGGAGACCTCGGGTGTCGTCGTCTACTCAGGGTGCAGCATCAACGAAGTGGGCAACGGTTACACCCTGACCGCCACGGAACCGGCGCCCTCGGGACCGGGCGTGCTGACGTCGACGAGTGCTCCCTTCTCCGTCTACTCGACGCAACTCGCCACGCCAACCATCACCAGCGTTGTGCCTTCGACGGTCACGGCCGGGGCACTCAACGTCACCTTCACGGGATCCGCCAACGCGCCCTCGGGTGAGTCGTACACCGTGAAGGCCTGCACGGACAACGCGATGAGCGCGAACTGCACGCAGCCGACGGGTATCACGTCGGGGAGCGACGTGACGGGACTCGTCCCCGGAACCACTTACTACGTCCAGATCACCGCCACCGCCACCTCCAGTTTTCTCGCCTCGACCTCTCCGCCCGACGGCCCGACGATGGCGACCGCCCAGCTGGCCGCGCCCAGCACACCGGTGCTGAGCTACGGCACGGCGGCCGGCTCGTTGTCGGTCGCGTTCACGCCGCCACCCACCATCGCGGCCGGCCAGACGTACACGGTCAAGGCGTGCACGAACACGTCGATGGGTCCCCCTTGCGTGAGCAACACGAACTTCACCTCGGGCGGCACCTTCACGGGCCTCGCCTTCGTACCGGGCAGCACCGGCACCCTGTACTACGTCCAGGTGACGGCCAATGCCTCGGCGGGTTACCTCGTCTCGGCGCCCTCGCCCACGGCGAACCATCCGTCAACGAGCCAAGTGAAGACACCAACGGGGTTCTCCGCGGCCTCATCAGCGTCGCAGATCGGCGCGATCACTGCTTCATTCACGGAGCCGACCGGTGGGACCGCGCCGTCTTCGTTTACGGCGACCGCGTGCACCGACGCGGCGATGACCGTTGGTTGCGTGAGCGCGACTAACTACACCTCGGGCGCCCCGTTGAGCGGACTCACTGCAGGGGCCACCTACTACGTCCAGGTCACCGCAGTCGCTTCGAGCGCCGGATTCGTCTCAGCCACCACCGCGGTGTCATCGCCGACCGTCGCCACCGTGCAGCTCACTGCGCCCTCCGGTGTCGCGGTTGACTACGGCTCGGTCGCCGGCTCGGTGTCGGTGACCTTCACGCCGCCGGCTCCCGCCGCCGCCGGCCAGACGTACACGGTCGCGGCGTGCACGAACGCCGCGATGAGCACCGGCTGCGTGAGCAACGCGAACTTCACCTCCGGCAACGTCCTCGCGGGTCTCGCCTACACCGTCGGCAACCCCGGAGCGAACTATTGGGTCCAGGTCACGGCGAACGCCTCGTCGGGCTACCTGGTCTCACCGCCCTCGTCCACGGTCAGTCACGCGGCGATGAGTCAGATCGGCGCGCCGGGTACCCCGACGGCGGTCAACTCTTCGACCACGGCCGGGGCCATCGTCGTCACGTTCGCTAGCCCCTCGGGCACCGCGCCGTACAGCTACAACGCCGCGGCCTGCACCAACACGGGCATGACCTCCGGCTGCGTGTACGCGAACAACTACACCTCGGGATCACAGTTCACGGGTCTTACCGTCGGAACCCGCTACTACGTCCAGATCACCGCCGTCGCTCCAACGGGCTTCGTGAACAACAACTCGGTTGTCTCGTCGTCGATCCTCGTCACCTACCAACTCGTGGCGCCAACTGGCGTCACCGCTGGCTACGGGACGGTCGCCGGCTCATTGTCGGTCAACTTCACGCCGCCGGCCAACGTCGCTCCCGGCCAGACTTACACGGCGAAGGCGTGCACCAACGCGGGCATGACCAACAATTGCGTGACCAACGCGAACTACACCGCGGGCACGGACTTGACGGGTCTCACCTTCGCCGCGGGCAACGCCGGTACCACCTACTGGGTCCAAGTCACGGCGAACGCCTCGCCGGGCTACCTGGCCTCGCCACCCTCAGCGACGGCGAACCACGCCGACACCAGCCAGATCGGCGCGCCCGGCACACCGACAGCGGTTACTTCTTCGATCAGTGGCGCCATCGTGGTCACCTTCAGCGCCCCCTCGGGCCCGGCTCCGTCGAGCTATAACGCCATGGCCTGCACTGACACGAACATGACCCAGCGCTGCGTGACCGTTACCAATTACACCTCGGGCGCCCAATTTGGCGGACTTCGATCCGGCAGGTTCTACTACGTCCAGATCACCGCGGTCGCCCCCTCGGGCTACGTGAACAACATCTCGAACGTGTCGACGAACTCAACGATGGCGCGATAATGAAGAATCTTCTGAAGAGAGTTCGAGCCCGTTCGAGTGAGCGCCGAGAAGACGGCGTGAGCAGCGCGCGCGTCGGCACTGAGCGGGCGCGCGCGTCGGGTGAAGACGGCGCGATCCTCATATTGGCCTTCGTGTACCTCGTAGCAGTGGGTCTCGTCATCACCATGCTGTCGACGTGGGTCACCAACGATCTCAACAATTCAACGCATTTCACCTCGGCGAATTCGACGACGTTGGCGGCGACTGACATGACCGAGGTGGCGATCCAGTACGTTCGTTACCACCCACTGATCTCGTCCAGCCAACCGGTGGGCGTTGAGAGTAGCCCTCCGGTGGCGTGCTGGGGAGGCGACTCGATCACGGCCATTCCCGTCATCAACGGCGTCCAGGTCGCCGTCTGGTGCACCACCGTATGGAATCCGTTGAGCTACGTCACGAGGGACGTGACGCTTGACGCGTGTCCCATCAACGTGTCCGCCACGCAGTGCCAGGGCAGTAACGTCCTGCTCGAGGTCGAGGTGCGATTCGACGACTATCCTCCAGCGCCAGCTCGTAGTGCGCCCATCCAGGACCTGTGCTCCGTCTGGTGCGGATCGGGCATGACCATCGTCAGTTGGGATTGGGGCTCGTCCGCGTCGGGGTCGGTGACGGGCGTCGCGGCCTCGATGACCTTCACCAATGAACCATCCGACACCAGTGCGGGCGCAAGCACGCAGGCGTCGGTGACCGTCCTTGACTCGAGCGGCAGTCCAGTGGCGGGTGACACCGTCACGCTCGTGCAACAGAGCGGTCCGAGTTCTGGTTCACCCTCGGTGCCGGGCATATCCGCGCCCACGAGCACGCTCACGGCGGTCACCGACACGTCGGGCGTCGCCAATTTCACGAACATCGTTCCCCAACTGACGGGAAATTACACGGTGACCGCGGTCGACGGTACAGCGACCGCGACCTCGACGAGCTTCGCGGTGTCGACGAGGAAGAGCGTGATCAGCGTGACCTCGACCGCTCCCACCAACGCCACGGTCGGAGGCGCGAAGTACAGTCCGGTGACCGCAACCGCAACGACCGGCGACGTCGTGGCGATCACGTCGGCGACGCCGACGGTGTGCACCATCGCGTCAAGCGCGGTGACGTTCGTCGGCGTCGGTACGTGCACACTCGACTTCAATGATCCCGCGACAGGAAATCCCAACTACTCAGCGGCGGTCCAGGTGACCCAGAGTTTCCCCGTGGGCGGACTGACGGCGACGAAGGTCGCTATCGCGCTCAGTACGACGACCCCGACGGCCAGCGCGACGACGAACACGACGATCACGCTGACGCTGGAGAACGCCGTGGGGGCGACCGTGAACAGCAGCGGCACGACGACCGTGGTACTGAGTGACATTGGAAGCGGCTACTTCTCGGCGTCGAACGGCGCGACGGGCGCGCCGTCGCTGGACGTGAGCTTCGCGAACGGCGTCAGCACCGCGACGGCGTACTTCGGCGACCAGAACACTGGCTCGAACACCGTGTCCGCGATCAACGGAACCACGAACTGGGGTACCGCGAACCTGACGGTGCAAGGCGGGGCGGCGTCGCAAGTGGCCATTTCGCCGAGCACCACGTCACCCGGGGTATCGGCCGTCACCAACACCACGCTCAGCTTTCAGCTGGAAGACAAGTGGGGTAATCCCACCGTCAGTAGCGGGACCACGACGCTGGCGCTGAGTGATTCTGACAACGGGTTCTTCGCAACGTCGAACGGTACGGTGGGCACGTCGACGTTGAACGTCACGTTCTTGGACAGCACGGGAACCGCGACGGCGTACTTCGGGAACAAGAACTCGGGGTCCGACGTGGTGACGGCAAAGAACGGCGCGGGCGTGTGGGCGACGTCCGCGTTGACGCTGGTGGCGGGCACCGCGACGACGGTGCAGATCACCCTGAGCCCGACGCCACCTCCCAAGAGCAACTCAACCAATACGACGGTGACGCTGCAACTCCTCGACCAATTTGGCAACCACGCCACCACGAGCGGCGTGTCGCTCACGTTGAGCAACTCGGCGAACGGTTTCTTCGCGACGAAGTCGGGCACGACGGTGCTCGGAGGCGCCACGTCGACCTTGACACTCACGACGAACGCTTCAGGTGTCGCCACGGGCTACTTCGGCGACGGCGTCGTGCAGTCTGACACCATTACCGCGACGGGCCCGAGCTTCGCCGTCGCGACGCCACCGTTCACCGTTTGATTCGCTACTCGACGTGGTCAGCTCTCTGGTCCGATGAAAGCGCGACCGCGGCACGGGCTGTCTCGAGGCAACCGTGTTCGAGCACGATCCACTTTTCAGTGAGAACGATGCGGCCATTGACTTCATCATCGAGCGTGAGGTCAACCCTCTCCGGATAGTGGTGCAGGTGGCCCCTAAAGGCACCTTTCGAGTACTTCAAGAGCAATTCGCCGACCTCGTGGTCTGCGTTTCCCGACCATAGCTCGACGTCGTCCCCGCAGACGGCGACAGCGACGTGGTGCGGAACGTTCTGGGCTTCGTGAAGTTCCGGCAAGGGATCCTTCTTGACCGCACCCAACGCGAGGATGCCCACTCCTCCGGTACCTACCGAAGCCAATCCCAACATGAACGACATGATCGCGTCGAAGGTTGCGGAGTCGGCCGAGCGAAACCACGCGCAGTGTTCTGGAGAATGTCCTCTCTCTTGGAGGGCTTCACGAAGTGCGTGAACCGATTCGGACATGCTGAGTGTCTATCAAATGTGCTCGTCGCGTTTGGCGAGCCTTCCAGGAGTTATCGAGCCGCTTGGCGTACGTCTGGATTGCCAGCCCGAGGTCGGTCGCGTTCCGGGCTAGGCCACCACCGCTAAAAGCGCCGCGACGCCGATCATCCAGGTGCCAAACATCGCAGAGACGATAAGTATGAAGACATCGCCTAGGAGCGCTCCCGCGCAGACGATGACAACCCCTACCACCGCGTTGATCGCCGACATCGTCGCGGCCCCGGAAGTCCGCGACTTCGTGGACCCAATACCACGGAGAACCTTGTTCAAGCGTCGAGTCATCCACAGAACAGGAATCGAACCGATCGTCACGCCCGTCGCACTCGGCCATTTGCCCATCCCAAGGAGACCGATCGCCACCAGTGCCGCGATGAGCCCAAAAGATCGAGCGAAGAAGGTAGTCGGAGGCGCCTTTGACGTCCCACTCACCGTTTCGCCCATGGACGTTAGTGTAGAAGTGACGTTGAACGCCTAGTTAGGAAATGCAGCATGCGAAAAAGTGGTGCCGTGCCTAGTTCGAACGTCGGGCTGAGTAACACCGACGGTGTCCCGGTGTGTACCAAGGAAGGTTCGAGTTTCTAATGCGTCTCGTCGACTCCATCGAACAGCGCGGGGCCAATCACTGGCGTGAAAAGTACCCGGATCGCGCCGCGCACGGTGACGACATCGCCAGTCAGTACGGTGTGGCTCGAATCTGGCGACGAATCAGCTTCTGGACGTACCTCGTCACCTTCGTCCTCCTGCTCGCGCCACTGGGACACGCTCTGCACTACGTCGGCACGCTGCTACTCGTGATCGGCATTGCGCCCCTCGTGTGCTGGATAGCCGAACGAATGAAGTTTCGCAAGGCCGTCAAACTCCTCACCGATTGACGGGGCCTACGCCACAATCGGGCGTCGGCGCGTCGACGAAGATTCACGAGCCTCGCGAGTGCGAGGCTCGGACCGTGCGGATCCGCTGGTGACTCGTTAGCGTACGGCGATGGGCTCGTCTCTCAAGCTGGTGACGTTGTGCACGGGAAACGTGGCACGGTCGGTGATGCTCGGCTACATGTTCGAGAGCCTCGCCGAAGCCGGCGGCTTCGATTGGACCGTGCGAAGCGCTGGTACGCACGTCGTCGAAGGCAGCGCGATGAGTTCTCGTACCCGCGACGCGTTGCTCGGACTGAGCGACATGGGCGAGCACCACTACAGCGGTCACCGAAGCCACCAACTGACTGCTGACGACGTCGCGTGGGCGGACGCGATTCTCACGAGTGAAGCAGGTCACGTCAACTTCGTTCGGATGAACTTTCCGGAGGCGGCGTCGAAGACGGTGCAACTTCACCAGTTCGTTCGCGAAGCGCCGCTCGACGTCAATTTCGACGATCAACTTCGCGTCGTGGCGTCGCGTCAACCCCAGTCGATCTTCGACGTCGACGATCCCGCGGGCGGCGATCAGGCGACGTACAACGCGTGCGCGACCAGACTTTGGGAGCTAGCGCAGGCCTTCTCGACGCTCGTGGGCGACGACGAGACCTAGTCGAGCTCGACGGTTCGCAGGCCACCCCAAGCGAGCGTGGCACTGCGTGAGGCGAGGCGTTCGGCCACACCGGGCGTGGGCGTTGGCCAGCCTTTGCCTTCTTGTTGGATCAGCCACGCCGTCGCCGCGCCTTCGGCGATACCGACGACACCCGCGGCGAGTTGGCGCCGGTGGTCGGGCTTGATCCGTACGGCGATGAGGGGCTCGAGGAATGAGACGAGTCCGAGTTCGACGGCGCGCAGGTCGCCTCTCGTTTCGCCTTCGTGGGAGTGGATGAACAGGATGCGAAAGGCGTCCGTCTCGCTGACCACCATCTCGAAGTAGACGCGAAAGGCGACTTCGATCTTCGTGCGAGGCGAATCCACCGCCGCGACCGCGTCACGCAGTGAGGTCAGGAGCTTCTGGGCGGTCTGATTCACGATCTCGCGGTAGAGCTCGGTCTTTGACTCGAAGTACTGATAGAGAATCGGCTTCGTGAAGCCGGCTTCTTTGGCGATGTCGTCCATCGTCGTCGCCTGGAAACCCCGCTCGGCGAAGATCGCCCTGGCTACGAGGAGAAGTTGGTCGCGGCGCTCTCCGTGAGGCGTGCGCTCGCTTTGAGAAGATCGCTCGTCATTGATGACCATCAACGAGAGCCTAGTTGGGTTCCTTTCACGCTCAACGACTCGAGGAGCGGAGCTAGGCGTGAGGGCAGGTGCGCCACGTTGAAGTGGGCGCGGGCGATCTCGAGGTTGTGATCAAGGAGTTCTGCGTCTGGGTTCGTGAGGAAGTCGTCGACACCGTCATCGTCATCGAGCGCGAAGAAGCGAAAGCCGAACGATTCGATTTCACGAAGTACCGGGTAGGGGAAGACGGCGAGCGCTCGGCGATGGGTGACCGATTCGAGGACAGGATTGCCAAACCCTTCCCAGGTCGAGGGCATCACGACGACGTCCGACGCCGCGTACGCGTCGTGCACGTCGAACCCCGCGGGAAGTCCGCGGATGACGCGGACGGGGGAGTCGGTCAGCAACGCGTCGAGCACCGGGCCGTATCCGTCCTCGGCTGGTCCGAGTAGCCACAGAACGGCGTCGAGCGCCGCCGCGAACGTGAAAGCGCCTTCGACGTTCTTCCGAGGTATTGCCCGCGTGGGCATCAAGGCCACGCGTTCACCTTTCACGCCAAGTGCGTGTCGCGTCTCGTCGCGTCGTCCCAGGGGCGGATCGCACTCGAAGGCGTTGCGAATCGTGAGTGCGTGCACGCCGCGCGCTTCGAGTTCGACGCGTGAGAGGTCGTTGATGGTGACGTGTCGCCACCGGGGCTGATCACGAGGGGCGTCGTCGTCTCGCCACTGTGCGCGCTGCCACGCGAGGTCGTGATGGCGAAAGAGCGCCGGACGTCCATCGAGAGCTCGGTAGAGCACGTCGCGCGCCGCGACGTTGAGCGGAAGCGAGACGACGTTCTCGACGACGACCAGGTCGGCGTCAGCGAGAACTCGCGCCACGTCGTCGAGCCGCGGCTCCTTCGTCGCTCGAATGGCCAGCTCCGCCATCACCACGTCGGCGACACCTTCTCCCGCCAACGTGGTGACGTCGTGACCAAGAGATTCGAAGGCCTCGATCCACTTCGCTGCCTCGATGCTCACGCCGTCGGTGCCGCCCAGGCGAAAACTCACGACGACGAGGTGGGCCACGCGCCAAGGCTAGGTCGGGGGCCGTTTTTGGTCCCAGTAGTAGAGTTGGTCCCGGTAGTGACCCACGTCGGTGCCCAAGCTGTGGAGGAAATACAGTGGCCAAGCGCGCGCTGATTACGGGCATTACGGGCCAAGATGGTTCCTACTTGGCCGAGTTGCTCCTCGGACAGGGTTACGAAGTCATCGGCCTCATGCGTAGAAGCTCCACGGTCAATATCGAGCGCATCAGCCACATCCAAGAGCGTCTGACACTGGTGTCAGGTGACCTGATGGACGAGGTGTCGCTCATCAACGTGCTGCGCGACTATCGGCCGAGCGAGGTCTACAACCTCGCCGCCCAGAGTTTCGTCCAGGCCTCGTGGGCCCAGCCGGTCCTGACCGGTGAGGCAACGGCGTTGGGCGTCACGCGACTACTCGACGCCATTCGCATCGTTGACCCCGAGATTCGCTTCTACCAGGCCAGCTCCTCGGAGATGTTCGGGAAAGTCCGCACCGTGCCCCAGGACGAGGGCACGTCGCTCTACCCGCGCAGCCCCTACGGCGTCGCCAAGGTCTACGGTCACTGGATCACGGTGAACTACCGCGAGAGCTATCACCTGCACGCTTCGAGCGGCATTCTCTTCAATCACGAGTCCCCTCGCCGTGGTATCGAATTCGTCACGCGAAAGGTCACCCACGGCGTCGCACGCATAAAGGCGGGCCTGGACAGCGAACTGCGTCTCGGGAACCTCGAGTCGCAGCGTGACTGGGGCTACGCCGAGGACTACGTGCGAGCGATGTGGCTGATGCTCCAACGCGACGAACCCGACGATTACGTCGTCGCCACTGGCAAGACCCACACGGTGCGCGAACTCTGTGACGTCGCCTTCAGCATCGCCGGACTGCACTACGAAGAGTTCGTCACGGTCGACCAGGCCTTCATCCGCCCGGCCGAAGTCGATCTCCTGGTCGGTGACGCGACCAAGGCCCACGACGTCCTCGGCTGGAAGTGTGAGACGGACTTCTACGCGTTGGTCGAAATGATGGTCGAAGCGGACCTCAAAGCCATCCAGCGTTGACCCTCCTCGATGAGTAGTCCCTCACCCGAAGTCACTCTTCGTGACGCGGTGGTGCTCGTCGGTGGCTTCCCGCTCCTCAGTGGCGTCAATCTCGATCTCGCTGCCTCGTCGCTCACCGTCGTGACGGGAGCGAACGGTGCCGGCAAGACCAGCTTGTTGCGACTTCTCGCCGGTCTGGTCACGCTCACGAGCGGTTCGGGCGCCGTGGCCGGCGTCGATCTGAAGGGCGACCTTCGAGAGCTTCGCCGACGCGTCGGTTGGCTCGGGCATGAAGGCTCGTTCTACGACGACCTCAGCGCGAGCGAGAATCTCACCTTCGCGGCGACGGCCCTTGCGCGTCCGACGAGTGAGGTAGCGAACGTCCTCGAACGGGTGGGCCTCGCGAGCCGAGCGACGACGAGCGCGAAACAGTTGAGTGCCGGTCAGCGTCGCCGACTCGGACTCGCGTGGCTGCTTCTGCGTCGACCCGCGTTGTGGTTGCTCGACGAGCCGTACGCCTCACTCGACGACGAAGGACGTACGTTCTTCGATCACCTCATCGGTGACGTCGTCGCGAGTGGCGCCACCGTCGTCGTGAGCGCGCACGATCCCCTCCGATCGAGCTCGCTGGCGCCGCGCACCATCACCCTCGCCGGGGGACTCGTCGTGGCGGACCGATCGTGATCCGTACCGCACTCCTGGTCGCGGCGAAGGACCTTCGCATCGAACGCCGCAGCCGAGTGCTGCTCTGGCAGGTGCTGCCCTTTGGGGTGATGGCGTTAGTGCTGAGTGGTCTCGCGCTCGGCCCGACACACGCCGGTCACTCAAGCGCGGGGCCGGGGCTGTTCTATCTGGTCATGCTGCTGGTGGCGCTGCTCATGATCAACCGCAGCCAGGTCATCGAGGGGACGCCCGGAACACAGGCGTCCGTGGCGACCCTGGGGCTCGATCCGGCGGGCGTCTTCTTAGGCAAGGCGCTCGCCCTCGCGGTAGAGCTCTGGCTGACCGGTCTCGTCTTGTTGGGTGGTTCGGTGCTCGTGCTGCACACGGCGCTCGTCGGGACGTTGTCGGCACTACCCAGCGTCGTCGTCACGCTCGGGGCGCTCGCGGCCGCGGGAACGCTCTACGGAGCGCTCAGTGGCGGAGGACAGGGGCCCGCCACCTTGTTACCGGTGCTGTCGCTGCCGGCGTTCTCGCCGCTGTTGATCGCGGGCGAGCGTTCGTTCAGCGCCGCGCTGCACGGGGGAGGGCTCTGGCGTTGGTGGCTAATTTCCCTCGTCGCTCTGGTCGCCTACCTAGGGGTTGGCATTCTGCTTTACGGTGTTCTGGAGGAATCATGATGAAACTGCTCTCCCAACGCCTACTCGGACCGGTCACGCTTGTTTTGCTGGCCTTGACGTTCTGGCTCGGCCTCTGGGTCACCCCGCCCGACAAGGTCCAGGGCAATCTCGCGCGACTTCTCTACGTCCACCCCGCGATCGCCTGGGTGGCCCTCTACCTCTCCTTTGGTACCGCGACGATCGCGAGCGCCCTCTACCTCTGGAAGCGTTCGCGTTCGCTCGTCATGGACCGTGTCGCGCACTGCGCGGTCGAGGTCAGCCTGGTCTTCATTATCTTGACGCTCATCACGGGCTCTCTCTGGGGACGTCCGACCTGGGGCGTCTGGTGGGCCTGGGACGCGCGCCTGACGTCGACGGCCATCCTCGGCGTCTTCGCCGTGGGGTACCTCGCGATTCGCCGTGCGAACGACGACGTCGAACAGCGAGCACGTCGTAGTGCGGTCGTGGCCATACTCGCCGCGATCAACGTGCCCATCATCCACTTCTCGGTGCAGTGGTGGAAGACCCTTCACCAGGGCGCGTCGGTCTTCACGCCGGGCGGGAACTTCAAGGTCCACGGCATCATGCTCACGACCTTGTTCATCAGTCTCGCCGCCTTCACGCTGCTCTTCTTCTGGCTGTTACGAGCGCGCTACCGAGTAGAGGTGGTGCGCGACGAACGCCAGCGTGTGTCGCTCGACGAGGCGCTCGCGCAACGTCGTCGTGAGGGAGTTCACTGATGGGCTACGTCGTGGCGGGCTACGCCTTCGCCTTTGGGGGGTTAGCGCTGTACGCGCTGTCAATCTGGTGGCGAGGACGACGTGCCCAGCGCTGAGGCGACCCTCGATCTCAGCCCCGTTAACGCGCCACCCTCGAAACGTCGAGGTCGGGGCCGCACCATCGGTGTGCTGGTGGTGCTCGCCGCCGCGGTGCTGGCGCTACTGAGTCAGGGACTCCTACACTCGCTCAACTACTTCGAGACGATTCCCCAAGCCATGAGTTCAAGGGCGAAACTCGGCACGGGCACCATTCGTCTCGAGGGCGTCGTCAAAGCCCACACGATCAGTCGCACGTCAGGGGGCGCGTCGTTCGAGATGACCGGTGGCGGCAAGACGGTCTTCGTCAACGCGCACGGCTCACCGCCCCAACTCTTCCAATCGAACATCCCCGTTGTGGTCGTCGGTCACTTCACGACGTCGACGTCGGACACCTTCTACTGCACGCAGATCATGGTGAAGCACACCGCGTCGTACATCGCCGCGCACCCCAAGCGCGTGAAAGCCCCCAACGGGACGGTTCGATGACCCTGACGTGGCTGGGCCGGGTCGCACTGTACCTCTGCTTCGTTGGTTCCCTCGGTGGCGTCGTCGAGCAGGTCGTCGCCCTGCGTCACCAACGCGCGTCGCGCGCGCTCTGGTGGGCGGGGCTGTCGCTGGCGGGAATCGTCGCGGCGGTCGCCGTGATGGAGTTCGCGCTCGTCACCCACAACTTCGCACTCGCCTACGTCGCGGAGAACAACGCCACGTTCACGCCACTGCTGTACTCCATAACCGGTATGTGGTCGGCCCTCGAAGGTTCTCTCATGCTGTGGGTGCTCTTGCAGTCGCTCGTGACCTTGGGCGTCCTGTACTACTACCGCCGTGACGCGGCCGACGCCGTCGTGCGGTGGGCGGGCCTGATCCTCTTCTCCATCGGTGGCTTCTTCACGTTGATCATGATGGGTCCGGCCGACCCCTTCATCCATAACGGCGCGCTCGTTCATCAAGGCGCCGGACCGAACGCGCTGTTGCAGGACAACCCTCTCGTCGCGATCCATCCGCCGCTCCTCTACTTAGGCTTCGTCGGCTTCAGTGTCCCCTTCGCCTTCGCGATCGCGATGCTCATCACCGGGCGCGTGCAAGACCGTTGGCCCCTCGAACAGCGTCGCTGGACGGTCCTCGCCTGGGGCTCGCTGTCACTCGGCATCGTGCTCGGCGCGTGGTGGAGCTACCAGGTGCTCGGGTGGGGCGGCTTCTGGGGCTGGGACCCGGTGGAGAATGCCGCGTTGTTGCCCTGGCTCACCGCGACCGCGTACATCCACTCGGTGATCGTCCAGGACCGACGAGGTCTCTTTCGAGTCTGGAACCTCTCGCTCGCCGTCGCGACGTTCGCCCTCACCATCCTCGGTACGTTCTTCACGCGATCGGGCGTGCTCGTGAGTGTGCACGCGTTCTCGTCGAGCACGCTCGGGCCGATACTGATCGGCTTCTTCTTCGTGATCGTCGTGGTGGGTGCGGGGCTCCTCGCGTGGCGCGGGGACCGACTGCGTGCGCCGGTCGGCGTCGATCACCCCCTCTCGCGCGAGGGACTCTTCGTCGCGAACAACATCCTCTTCGTGGGATTCGCCATCGTGGTCCTGCTCGGCACGGTCTTCCCACTTCTCTACCAGGCCATCAACGGCACGCAGGTCACCGTCGGCACGCCGTACTTCGCCTCGGTGGCGGCGCCCGTCGCCGTGGTGCTTCTGTTACTCATGGCGATCGCCCCTCTCGTCAGTTGGCGAAGCGCCGACGCGAAGGTCCTTTGGGAACGCACGCGGGTCAGTGCCTGGGCTGGCGTCGTCGCGGTGGTGCTCCTTCTCGCCTTCGGGGTCCGTCGTCCCGCCGAGGTCGTCGCCGTCTTCCTTTCGGTCCTCGCGGCCGGAGCGGCGCTGCGCACCCTTCGTGGCGCGCTCGTCGCGGCCCTTCGTCGCGGCGCGTGGCGCAGCGTCCTACGCGCGCCGGCGACCGGCGGGATGATCGTGCACCTGGGCGTCGTCGTGTTGGCGCTCGGCATCGTGACCTCGACGACGTACGTCTCGCGCGCAGAGGTGACGCTCGCGTCCGGTCAGAGCACCGTCGTCGACGGCCAACTGGTGCGATTCATGGGATTTCACGCCGTGAGCGACGCGCTGAGGTCCGCGACCCAATTGAAAGTCAGCGTCGACGGCCACGAGCTCCGTCCGGCCGTCACCACGTACCACGGGCGCGGCGGCACCACGGTGGGTACGCCCGCCATCGATTCGAACCTGGCGCGCGACGTCTACGTGACCTTCGACGCGGTGGGCGGCAACGGTTCGACGTCGGGCGCCCAGGTGCAGAACAACCTTCCGGCGGGGTCGGTGGTGCTGGGCGTGACCGTCGAGCCCCTGCTCGCGTGGCTCTGGCTCGGTGGGCTGACCATCGGACTCGGCAGCGCGCTGTCGTTCTTTCGTCGGCGTTACGGCGACGAGGCGGCGTCGTGAAGCGCTCGGTCATGGTGAGCGCACTGACGGCGATGGTCGTCGTCGTGGCACTCTCGCTCTTCCTCGCGACGCGACACCCGGTCGGCGGCGCCACGAACACCCAAAGCCCACTGCTCGGAAAGATGGCGCCCGCAGTGTCGGGCGCTCGCCTCGGTGGCGGGAGTCCTCTCAACATCAAAGACGACCGCGGCAAGGTCGTCGTCGTGAACTTCTGGGCTTCGTGGTGCGGACCGTGCGTCACGGAGGCGCCCAACCTGTCGACGTTCGCGTGGCAGGAGAGGAACCGGGGCGTCGTCGTGGTGGGCGTGGTCTTCGACGACACGGTGAGCGCCGCGGAAGCCTTCGCCACGCACTACGGCTCGCTCTATCCTTCGGTGATCGACCCCGGCGGTGTCATCACCAATCGCTACGGGGTGACCGCGCCCCCGACGACGTTCATCATCAACGCGAAGGGCGTCGTCGCGGCGACGCTGATCGGACCGGTGAGCACGCGACAGCTGGAGGTGGCGGTCGCCAAGGTGAAGGCGTGAGGGTCCTTCGCTCCTTCTCCCTCTGGTGCGTAGCCTTCGTCGCGGTCGTAACATTCGCCGTGGTGCTGAACCCTCACGGTTCGAACGCGAGCGCGAGAATCGCTCACTTGGAGACGTTGGTGCGCTGTCCGTCGTGCGACGATCTCTCGGTAGCGGTCAGTAACGCCACGTCGGCGATCGCCGTGCGTCACGAGATCGCGACCAAGGTGCATCAAGGTCAGTCCGACGACAAGATCCTCACCTCGCTCGAGTCGGCCTACGGCACGTCCATCTTGCTCAGTCCACCGACGTCAGGACTCGGCGTCCTGCTCTGGGTCGTTCCCCTCTTCGGGCTCCTGGTCCTCATCGCGAGCGCGATCCGTCTCACGAGGCGTCGGTGAAGCGAAGCGAACAACAGATCCGTGACGAGATCACGCTTCGTGAAGCCTCGCTCGCCGACGCTCGACGAGAACTCGCCGCGGGTGAGCTCACGAGACTTCAGGCCGCGACGATCGAGGCTCGTGAAGAGCTCGCGCTGCGACTCGCGTACGAGGAACTGGGTGAAGCGACGAGCGAGGGTGTGCGACGGCGTCCCGCACGTCGGCGCCGTCGTTGGGTGCTGCTCACGGGGCTCGGATGCTTTCTCCTCGCCGTCATCGTCGTCTTGTGGTCTTCGCTCGCGGTGCGACAGGCGGGCAATTCCATCACCGGCAACGTGTCGCTCAATAGGTCCCAGCAGGTCACGCAGCTGCTCAGCGAAGCAGAATCAGACGTTGCCAACGGCAACGTGGTCGCAGCCCTCAGCGCCTATCAGGAGGTGCTGACGCTGAGTCCGAAGAACGTGGCGGCGTTGACGCAGACCGGGTGGCTGGACTTCTCGGCCGGGAGTTCGAACACGAACCCCACCCTCGTCGCACTCGGTATCAAGCACCTTCGAAGCGCCATTGCTTACGCGCCCCGTGACCCCGCCCCACGTCTCTACTACGCCATCGTCGCGGCGTCGACGCCAGGTAACACGGCCCTCGCCAAGACCGAGTTCAACGTGTTTCTCCGCCTGAAGCCGTCGGCGGCACAGCTCGACATCGCGCGTCCTTTTCTCACTGGACTCGGGATCAGTACGTCGAAGGGTTGACGTTCGCACTTCGTCGTGGGGGCGAAGTTGACGAAGGTAACGACGCGGACAAGACTCGCCCAATGTCCGCGACGATGATCGTCCTCAATGGCGCGAGCAGCGCGGGAAAGACGTCGATCGCGCGAGCCCTTCAAGATCTTTGGCCGCGTCCGCTGCTCGTGACGGGGATCGACTCGTTCCTCAGCGGGTGGCCCCGCACCTTCTTGAACTTTCCGGGCGACGACGGGACGCCGGCTGCGCCGAGCGTCGGGCTCCGCGTCGTACGAGGACTTGGGCCCGAGCCTTCGTGGATTCTCGAGAGTGGCGAAGAGTTCCACAAACTTATGAGGCTGGCTCACCGAACGTGGGCGACGGTGCGGGACGCCGGGATCGACCAGGTCGTTGATCTCGCACTCTTCGACGAGACGCTGCGCCTGGACGCCAGCGACGTCCTTCGCGACGCCTTTTGGGTCGGTGTCACGTGTGAGATCGACGAACTGGTTCGTCGAGAAGCGATTCGCGGCGATCGTCCACAGGGTTTCGCCTCGGGCACGTCAGTCGTCGTTCACCAAGGAATGCACTACGACCTCATGGTCGATTCGACGATGGTGACAAGCGAGGAGTTAGCAGACAAAATTGTCAATGCTTTGCCAGCGCATTCCTAGCCCGAGACCATGTAATTCAGTATCGATTGTGACTTTCGGCGAATGAATCTTCCGAAGTTGTAATGCGGCTATTCGTTCACATCGAGACGCTCTTCAATCATTTCCGACATTCGTGCGACGGCGATACGAATGCCGGGGTATCTAGCGTCGGGCGGAGTTATGCCACTACTAAGCGCACTGGCATATTCGATTTCAAGATGGAACCACTCGCCGATGAAGTGATCTCTCCAATCATCTGAGACCGTTTCCAGTTCCCACACCAATGACTTCAGCTCAGTTACTGCCGTCGAGATAGTGATTTCACCCGATTCAAAAAATCGAAGAGTGTCGCGCATCATTAGTAACTGTCGCGTTTCTCGTCCGTCAGCCTCGTTCATTGTTCCACCATAAATTGGTCATCAATAATTGAGCCGGGAATCGATGTCCGCAAGCTTTATTCTGCCATTGCATGGCTACCTCGACACCGAATCGGAGCCGCTATGTTCATTCTTCGCCGAGCGCGTCCGCTCGATCTGCGAAATCTAGTGCACTGCCAACAATCCACGCGTCCTCTGTAAAAACAACTTCATCACCTTCCACAACGAATCCGCTCTCGAGAGTAAGTCCAATCTGAGAAAGTGTCGCCGATGCACTTCGGACAAGGGATTGCTCGCGAGTTTCAATTTCGATTGTTCCCACTTCAGGTTCACGTTGCCAGGCTTTGAGTGCAAGTGCTGCAAGTTCTTGCGACAATCGAATCTGTACGGGGTGTTCCTCTCTGATCAGATACCGAGAAATTGCGTACAGAGTTGATGTATCTTCAGCGCATCGCGCGTAAAAGTCATCATCTGACAATTCGCCCATGCACCATATTGCCATCAGACCCTTTCGCCGCGGGAATTCTCAGGTACTTCCTTTTGTGCTTTGCAGCGATCTGCTTTACGCATCCGAGAGAATGAAGGGCTGTGTGCATGAGTGCGAGCTAACCGCTCGAGGCTTGTTCGCCTTGGAGAATTGACCTAAACCGTCACGCGACAGGTGTCGTCGCCAAGCGCCTTCGACGTCAACGTGACGCTGGTGCGCTCGGCACCGAGCCCTTCCAGCATGCCGGCGATGAGTCCGCGATCGACAGCGCAAAGCACCGGGTGGTGCTGCGCGGCCGAACCAAAGGGACAGTTGTCAGACACGACTGAACTCGCGGCGTCGTCGCCCTCCGCGCGGGCGCTGAAGCCGTGCGCGGTGAGGAGCCCGGCGATTGAGACCATGGCGGTCTTCACCGATCGGGTGGAATCACTCGAACCTACGGCCTCGACCAGCGTCCGACCGTATTCGATGCCAACGTCGTGCGCCATCGACTCCGAGGCGTCGGGTCCGAGTCGTTCGAGGGCCATCTCCAACAGCGCGACCAGCAGCGCGTCGCGCCTCAACGATCCCTTCATCATCACGGACTCGTCGAGGGTTCGGTAGCCCTTGGCCGGGCGACCGACGGTGGTCTTGGGCACGTTGTCGTACGTGACGTAGCCGCCCTCGGTGAGGCGCTCCAGATGGTGACGAATGACGTTGGCGTGGACTTCACAGTGCTGGGCTAACTCAGCCGCCGTGGCGCCGGGATTGTCACGGAGGTAGAAGTAGACCTTGCGGCGCGTGCTGTCGCCAAAGGAGTGCGTGAGACTCGTGACGGTGGCGCTAAAGAGGGCCGGGTCGAGGTCGTTCTCGTTAGGCGTGCTCACGAGTTGAAGTTTACGGGTGAAGCGCCCAAGAGCGCCGGTATTGTCATAGGGCCTCTGTAAAGGACTCCCTTGACGCCTGACACCCAACTTCGCCGTGATCTCGCCGCGATTCGTGAACCCCAATTGGTGCGAACCCTCGCCGAGTTGGGTTTTCTCGGCGACGTGGCCGAGAGCGAAGCCGCCGTTCGCGTGGAACTCGTCCTTCCGGTCACGAACTGGCCCCACCTCGAGACGTTGCGCGCGTCCGTGCTCGAACGAGCACCCGGGGCCGACGTCGTCGTTCGCACGATGAACGACGAGGAACGTCTGGGGCTTCGCAACTTCCTTCGTGGCGCGATGGCGGCCGACGCGGGAGCCGGCGAACACGAGCACGGCGACTCGTCACCGCGCTTCCTCGACAAGCTCTCGAAGACCCGCGTCTTGGGGATCTCGTCGGGCAAAGGTGGCGTGGGTAAGTCGTCGGTGACCGTGAACCTCGCGATCGCGCTCGCCCAGGCCGGTCACTCCGTCGGCGTGTTGGACGCCGACGTGTACGGGTTCTCACTTCCCAAGATGCTCGGCGCGACCAATGATCCCATCGTCCTCGGCGACACCGTGATCCCGACCTTGGTGCACGGCGTGCGCTGTCTGTCGATGGGTTACTTCGTCGACGACGCGCAACCGGTCATCTGGCGCGGTCCCATGCTGCACAAGGCGATCGAACAGCTCGTCACGGAAGCGTGGTGGGACGAGCCGGACTTCTTGTTGATCGACATGCCCCCGGGTACGGGTGACGTCGCGTTGACGCTCTCGGAGATCTTGCCGCGCATCGAGATGTACGTCGTGACGACGCCGCAGGCGGCCGCGCAACGTGTGGCGCAGCGTTCGGCCTACGCGGCGCGAAAGCTCAAGTTGTCGGTGCGCGGCGTCATCGAGAACATGAGCTGGTTCACCGGCGACGACGGGACGCGCTACGAGATCTTCGGCGCGGGCGGGGGAGAGCAGCTGGCGCGCGAACTCGGCATCACGTTGCTCGCCCAGATCCCTCTCGAGTCCTGCGTTCGACACGGTGGTGACGAAGGTGAACCAGTGGTCGTCACCCATCCAGAGAGCGAGGCCGCGAAGGCCTTTGTCGAGCTCGCGTCGCGCGTCGCGCAGCAAGGTCCTTCGCGGGTCTATCGTCAGGAACTCAAGCTGGTGTAGCGAATCGAGGGGGAGCAATGGAGTTAGACGGTAAGACCGCGGTCATCACGGGTGGGGCCAGCGGCATCGGTCTCGCCACCGCCAAGCAGTTCGCCGCCGCTCACGTCAACCTCGTCCTCGGCGACATCGAAGAGGCGACACTGCAGTCGGTCGTCGAGGAGCTCCGTGGCGACGGCGCGCACGTCATCGGACTTCGCACCGACGTCAGCGTGGAGGACGACGTGATCGCGTTGCGCGACGCCGCCTTGGCGGAGTACGGCGCGGCGCACGTCGTGTTCAATAACGCCGGCGTCGCCGCCGGCGGCGCGGCCATCGGCACGCCGACGGCGATTTGGAACTGGCTCTTGAGCGTGAATCTCGACGGTGTCATCCACGGCCTCAACGCGTTCGTTCCGCTCTTTCTCGAGCAGAACGAGGGTCACGTGGTCAACACGGCGTCGCTCGCCGGCCTCGGCGGCGCGCCCGGCATGGGTTCGTACTGCGCGAGCAAGTTCGCCGTCGTCGGGCTGTCGGAGTCACTGTTCCAAGAGCTACTTCTCAGCGGCAAGGACGTGGGCGTGTCCGTGTTGTGTCCCGGTTTCGTGAAGACCCGCATCCATGAGTCAGAACGCAACATGCCTAACGAACTCGTGAGTTACAACGAAGACCCGGTCGCGCGACTGATCGCGGAGATGGCGACGACCGCCGTCAACGCCGGCATCGACGCGGCTGACGTCGCCGCCGCCGTCGAGAACGCCGTTCGGACGAACAAGTTCTGGATCTTTCCTCACGAGCGCTCGGCGATTCGTACGACCGAACTACGACTCGAATGGATGCGCGGCGGTCCCCCGATGAGGTTCGACCTCATGGGCGCGACGAAGCCCTAGCGGTCTATCCCGCTGGGCAGTCGTTGGGCGTCCCAGCCGAGCAACGTGACCGCGCTCTGGCAGGCGTACCGATCGGTCATACCCGCCACGTACGCGACGGCCTCGTGCAGGGCTTCGGCCGGGTCTTCCAGTTCGCCGTCGCGCGCGGCGACGTCGGGAATCAGCACGGGATTCACGCTGTAGTACTCGACGAGGGCTCGCATCATCTCGACGACCGAGGTCGCCTGTTGGCGTGAGGCGGCACGAAGGTAGATCGACTCGTAGTTGAAGGCGCGAAAGGCGGCGAGTGCTTCGGCGTGGTACGCGTCCATGCCGATGACGCCCGTCGAGAGGACGGTGTGAATCATCGCGTTGATGAAGGCGCCGAGCTGTTCGCGCCGACGCACGCCGCACCGTTCGCGAACGAGCGCGGGCAGGTCATCGATGGTGACGATGCCCACCGCGACGGCGTCCTCGAAGTCGTGACAGACGTAGGCGACGCGGTCGGCCCAGGAGACGACTTCGCCTTCGGGGGTTCTCGGCGCCGGCCGGGACCACGAGTGATTGCGGATGCCGTCGAGGGTCTCGGCGCAGAGATTGAGCGAGAGGAGCGACACGTCCGCCCCCCACGTCGCGTGATCGAAGCCACCTTCGACGAAGGGTTCGAGCGCCTCTTCGCTGGCGTGGCCGCCGGGGCCGTGTCCGCAGTCATGGCCGAGCGCGATTGCTTCGGTCAGCGCGACGTTCAACCCGAGTGGGCGAGCGATGCCGGTAGCGACCTGCGCGACCTCGAGGGCGTGGGTGAGACGCGTTCGCGTGTGATCGTCGGGAAAGATGAAGACCTGGGTCTTGCCGGCGAGTCGCCGAAAGGCACTCGAGTGAAGGATTCGGTCGCGATCGCGTTCGAAGCACGTGCGAAATTCGTCGGGCGCCTCCTCGTTGACTCGGTGACCACCCCCCTCACTCCTCGTAGCGCCCGACGTCATGAGTGCGTCGAGGAGCTCCTCGCGCTGTCGCAGGGTACCGGCGAGAGAGGGCCGTCCTTCAACCAGCGGTCCGATCGAGGCTTTCGAGTCCTGGTGCGCGACGGTGACGTCGTCCTTCGCGCCCTCGTAGCCGCCCATCGTGGCCGCCCAGCGCCGGGCGCGATCGGAGACGGGTTCGTCGTTCACGTCTCTCATCATGGCGCAGCACCGTAACATGGGTTGAGAAATCAACGTTTCAGAGGAGTCTCATGGACATTCGAATTGGCATCGTGCAGTCAATGAAAGAGATTGACGTCGAACTGCCCACTGACGCCGATCGAGACAAGATCATGAAGGAAATTGAAGCGGCGCTGAGTAGCGAGACGGTTCTCTGGCTCACCGACCGCAAAGGTCGCCGCGTGGGCGTTCCCGCGAGCCGAATCGCGTACGTCGAGCTCGGGACCCCCGCCAGCGACCGGGTCGTGGGCTTCGGCGCGGCCTGACGCTTCGTGATTGACTACCACCTGCACCTCTGGCCCCACGAGGAGTCCTCGGTGTGGTTTCGCCTGGACCAGATCGCCGAGTACTGCGACGAGGCCGCACGACACGGCGTCAACGAACTAGCCCTCACCGAGCACGCGCATCGCTTCGTGGACGTGGCCTCTGTGGTCGGACCGTTCTGGCAGCGCTTCGGACACGAACCCACGAGTCGCACGATGGCGGAGTACTGGGCCTTTCACGCGCGCAACTCCCTCGAGGAGTACGTGACCCTCGCGCAGCGCGCGAAGGACGAGGGTCTACCCGTGAAGATCGGTCTCGAGGTCGACTACTACAAGGACCAGATGGACGTCGTGTCGGAACTGTTCGCCCAGTACCCCTTCGACGTGCTCATCGGATCGGTGCACTGGCTCGGCACGTGGCACGTCGACGATTACGAGAGCGAGGTCGACCTGCACGAGTGGAGCGTGCGTGGTGTCGACCAGAGTTGGAAGGAGTACGCGACGGCGCTCGACGAGCTCTGTAGCGCGAACGCCGTCGACGTGCTCGCGCACCCCGACCTCATCAAAGTCGCGGGCTTCTACGCGTCGAACCCCGCCGAGTACTGGGACGCGATGGCCGAGTCGGCGGCGAACGTCGACGTGTCGCTCGAATGCTCCTCGGCCGGGTGGAAGAAGCCCGTCGGTGAGCAGTACCCGGCCGAGGGATTCCTCGACCGACTCGTAGCGAAGGGCGTCACCTTCACGACCGCCTCGGACGCGCACAACTTGGAGCGCGTGGGCGAGCGCGCGAACGACCTCGCCGTCCTTCTCGAGGCGCGCGGCGTGCACGAGTTGGCGTCGTACACCAATCGTCAGCGCCAGATGATTCCTCTGCGAGTGAGCTAGTGGCCACGCTCGCCGAGCTTGCTTCACAGAGGACGCGTCTCGGCGAGCCCGCGATCGATCACCTCATCCGGCTCATCGCGTCGTGGTCGCTTCTGGCGGACCTGGCCTTCTCCGACATGCTGCTCATGACCAAGGTCGAGGAATCGAACCGTGACGACGAGTACTTCGTGGTCCTCGGTCAGATGCGCCCCAACAACCGATCCACGTCGATCAACGACGACCTCGTCGGCACCACCCATCGCGCGGAGAACTGGCCCCTGGTACGCCAGGCCTTCGAGTACGGCAAGCGTGTCGTCGGCGAGGCGAACATCGACGACGTCGACGACCACGTGCCGGTGTGGTGCGTCCCCGTTCGCTACAACGGCGTGGTGGTGGCGGTGATGGTCCGTCTCCAGGGACGACTGCGCGGCTCTGCGTCGCTGTTCGAGGGCCAGTACCTGTCGGTCTTCGAACGGCTCTGCGACATGGTGTCGGCGTCGACGTTCCCCTTTCGCGAGGACACCGTCGCCGGTCCGGGGCTACCGCGCGTGGGCGACGGCGTCATCTTGATCGACGCGCGCGGTCGCGTCGAGTTCGCCACGCCCAACGCCGTGAACGCGTTGCACCGTCTTGGCGTCTACACCGCCGCCGAGGGCAGGACACTCGACGAACTCGGCGTGCAGGCTCGCGCGATCGGGCGATCGCTCGAGTTCGCGATACCGACCCTCGAAGAGATCGACCGCGACCACGACGTCGCCATCCTCTTTCACGGCGTGCCACTCATCGAGGACCAGAGGGTCACCGGTGTCTTGACGCTGCTTCGTGACGTGTCGGACCTACGACAACTCAATCGCGTCGTGCTGAACAAAGAGGCGGCCGTGCGCGAAGTCCACCACCGAGTGAAGAACAACCTGCAGACCATCTCGTCGCTCCTGCGCCTCCAGGCGCGCCGTAGTGAAGAGCCCGAAACACGCACGGCGCTCTACGAGGCCGAGCGACGGGTGCGTTCGATCGCCGTCGTGCACGAAGTCCTGTCACGAGAGCCCGGAGAGGAAGTGGTCTTCGATGAGATCGTTCGCTCACTGGTCCTGCTCGTCGAGGACACGATCTTGGCGCTGCACCCGGTCGAGATCGTGGTGAACGGCGAACTCGGGGTGCTCTCAACCGACCTCGCGACGCCGTTGGCCGTCGCGTTGGCCGAGCTGTTGACGAACGCCGTCGAACACGCCTTTACCGACTTCGGCGGTTCGGACAACGACCACGTCGGCGTCGTGACGCTGAACTTGTACCAGGAGGAGGGGAACGCGGTCGCGGAGATTCGCGACAACGGGCGTGGACTTCGCGACGATTTCTCGCTCGACGTGCCGACGAGCCTTGGGCTGTCGATCGTGCGCGATCTCGTGCGAGCGCAACTGTACGGTGAGATCGAGATGCGTACCGTGGCGGCCGTAGACGGCGGCGGCACGTTCGTGCGGGTCGTCGTGCCGCTACACGCTCGGCTTTAGTTCGCGCTCGAAGCGCGGCGACGGGCGGCGAGCCACTGCTTACGAAGCTTGCGACGCTCGTCCTCGGTCGTGCCACCCCACACGCCCGACTCCTGATTCGTCGCTAGAGCAAACTCGAGACAGGCCTTCTGGGCGTCGCAGTGGTCGCAGACGCGCTTGGCGGACTCAATCTGGTCGGTCGCCATTCCGGTCGTGCCAACAGGGAAAAACAGCTCTGGTTCGGTGTCTCGGCACGCGGCGACTGAACGCCATTCGGTGTCGTCCCACGCGTGGGTACGATTCCAGATCAACGACATGACAAATCCTTTGACTTTGGGGGGACGTAGCGTTCGATGGAAAGAACACGTACGTGGAAGGAAAATTCTACTGAAAGCGGCCCTCAAAAACAAGGGCAATCTAGGGTATTTACGGGTTTTACACCCTGGTAGTACCTGATCAAGTGGGAGACTCCTAGCGTGACCCTGGTCTACGCCCATCGAGGAGCGCACCTCAGTGAGCGAGAGAACACACTGGGGGCCTTTCGCGAGGCGATTCGCCTGGGTGTCGACGGCGTCGAGCTCGACGTACGAAGAACCGCCGACGGCGCTCTCGTGGTCCACCACGACCCGCTCATCGACGGCGTCGCCCTTGGCCACTGCCTGGCTCGCGACCTTCCCTCCTACGTCCCCTCCCTGGAAGAGGCCATGGACGTCCTTCGCGGCACGACGGTCAACGTGGAGATCAAGAACTCGAAGAGCCCCCAAGAGCCCACCTACGACGACACGGGCTCGTTCGTCCACGAGGTCCTCGACTTCCTCCACGACGCCGACCTAGCCCCGTCGGTCATCCTCTCGTGCTTCGACCTGACGACCTGCGCGCGGGCCCGCAGTTACGACCTCGACGTGCGCGTCGCGTGGCTGGTCTGGGACCTACTACTGCCAGACGCCCTCACCCGGGCGCACGTGCTTGGTCTCAGCGCGGTGAACCCCTACTTCACGCTGGTGACGAAGGAGTCGGTCGACCTGGCGACCGAGCTAGGACTCGACGTCAACGCGTGGACCGTGAACACCGCCGAGGAGATCACTGGGGTGTCGGTGCTCGGCGTCTCGAGCGTCATCACCGACCAGCCGGCCCTCGCCCTCGACATTCTCGCGCCGCGCGCGCCATGAACGGCGATTGTCGGTGATGGCCTAGATTATTGGCCATGAACATCGTCGTCTGCGTCAAGCAGATACCCGACCCCGCGGCACCTCAGTCGTTCGACGCGTCGAACAACCTGAACCGTTCGGGCAAACTCATCCTCGACGAGGCCGACACGTACGGCGTCGAAATGGCGCTTCAACTCGTGGACAAGGCTGGCGGCGGTGAGGTGACCGTCGTGTCCATGGGCTCGGGCACCGACGTGGCGGGACTTCGCAACGCGCTCGCCATGGGTGCGACCAAGGCGGTCATCGTGAGTGACGACGCGCTTCGCGGCAGTGACGCGCTGTCGACGGCGAAGGTGCTCGCGGCGGTCATCGCCCGAGCGTCGTTCGACCTCGTGCTGGCCGCGACCGAGTCGTCCGACGGGTACACCGGCACGACGCCCGTGCAGCTCGCGGAACTGCTCGGGCTACCCTCCATCACCTTCGCCAAAGCGGTGAGCATCGATGGTTCCACTCTCAACGTCAGTCGCCAGACCGAGGCCGGTTACGACGAGGTCACGGCTCCCTTGCCCGCTCTCGTCACCGTCACGGCCGGCGTCGTCGAGCCTCGCTACGCCTCCTTCAAGGGGATCATGGCCGCGAAGTCCAAGCCCCTCGAGGTCCTCTCCGTGAGCGACCTCAGCCTCGACGGCCAAGTGGGTGCTGCAGGCGCGCGCGAAACCATCGTCGCGGTCGAAGCCGCCGAGACTCGCCAAGCGGGCGAGAAGTACGTGGACGAGGGTGACGGTGCCCAAAAGGTCGTCGCGTTCCTCGAATCGATCAAAGTTCTCTAGGAGTAGCTGATGACACTGTCGACCATCTGGGTTCTCGCCGAACCCGCCAACGGCTCGTTCACCACGACGTCGCTGGAACTACTCACGCACGCGCGCTCACTCGCTACCAACGTCGCCGCGATCACCTGGGGTGAAGGGGGCCAACTCGGCGCCCTGGCCGGTGAGTACGGCGCGAGCACGCTCTACGACGTCGGCGACCTCGCGGGCGCGTTGCCCGGTGTGCCCGTCGCTGCGGCGATCGAAGCGCTCAGTGCGAGCGGCGCACCCGACGCGTTGCTCATCCCCACCAGTTACGACGGGCGCGACGTGGCGGGGCGACTCTCCGCGCGCCTCGACCGTCCGGTGTTGACCAACGTGACGGGTATCACCGACGACGACGGCCTCGTCACCGAGCACCCCGTCTTCGGTGGCTCCTTGAACGTGAAGGCGAGGTTCACCGGACCCGGTCCGGGCATCGTCGTCGTACGCGCGAAGTCCTTCGTCGCTGAGCCCTCCGGTGGCGCGGTCGCCACGGTCGTCGCGGCGCCCGCCGGCGACACCGGGGCTACCGGGAGTGCGGTCATCTCGACGTCACACGTCGAAGAGCGCACGGGTCCGAAACTCGAAGAGGCGACGGTCGTCGTCTCGGGTGGACGGGGTCTCGGCGAGGCGAGCGCCTACGCCATGATCGAAGAGGTCGCGAAGCTGCTCAACGGCGCCGCGGGCGCCAGTCGGGCCATCGTCGACGCTGGGTGGGTCCCGTACTCGCATCAGGTCGGCCAGACCGGAAAGACCGTCAAGCCACTCGTCTACCTCGCGTGCGGCATCTCGGGGGCGACCCAGCACATGGTCGGGATGAAGGGTTCGAAGAACATCGTGGCCATCAACAAGGACGCCGACGCGCCCATCTTTCAAATCGCCGACTTGGGTATTGTCGGCGACGTGCACAAGGTCCTGCCCGCCCTCATCGACGCGCTGAAAGCGCGAAGTTAACTCCCGACGCGGTTCGTGAGACCAACGGCACAAACGCGCGGCGCTCATCGACTGGCGCCGCGCACGATGGACGTCGCGGTTCTATGAGTGGCCGCCGCCAGAACGCGTACGCGCGTCGCTGGTGGACCATGTCGGTACTGAGCCTCGCGCAGTTGATGGTGCTCTTGGACGCGACGGTGATCAACATCGCGTTGCCGCGCGCGCAGACGGACCTACACTTCTCTTCGGGCAACCGTCAGTGGGTCGTGACGGCCTACGCGCTGGCCTTCGGGTCGCTCCTTATGCTCGGCGGTCGACTCAGCGACCTCTGGGGACGTCGCAACGCGCTGTACGTCGGACTCACGGGTTTCGCGCTGGCGTCGGCAGCGGGCGGTCTAGCGCACAGTTTCACGATGTTGGTCGTCGCGCGCGCGGTCCAAGGTGTCTTCGGCGCGTTGCTCGCGCCGGCCGCGCTCGCGACGCTGAGCGTCACGTTCAGCGAGCCCAAGGAGCGTGCCAGGGCCTTCGCGATGTACGGCGTCATCGGTGGATCGGGCGCCGCCGTCGGACTGCTCCTCGGAGGGGCGCTGACCCAGTGGGCGTCGTGGCGATGGTGCCTGTTCATCAACCTCTTCTTCGCCGCGGTGGCGTTAGTTGGTGTCGCGTTCTTCGTCGAGGGTGGTCGCAGCGAACAACGCGCGCGACTCGACGGCCTCGGCACGGTCCTCGCGAGCGCCGGACTCTTCTTCGTCGTCTTCGGTTTCAGCCACGCGGTGACGTCGAGTTGGACGAGCCTGTTCACCTGGGGCTCGCTGGTGGTGGGCGTCGTGCTGCTCGTGCTCTTTGTCCTCTGGCAACAGCGATCGAAGGATCCCTTGTTGCCGCTTCGCGTCATGGCCGACCGCACCCGAGCGGGCTCGCTCGTCGCGCTGCTGCTCACGAGCATGGGACTCTTCGCCGTCTTCTTGCTCCTCGCGTACTACCTGGAGGACACGCTCGGTTTCTCACCGCTTCGTGCGGGCGTCGCCTTCATGCCGATCGTCATCGCCATCTCGATGTCCGCGTCATTCGCGAGCGCGCGCCTGCTCTCGAAAGTGGGGCCGAGGCCCCTCGTGCCGACGGGCATGGTGCTCTCCGCGATGGGCATGGTCCTCTTCACGCGCCTGACGCCGTACTCCGACTACTGGGGTCACGTGTTGCCAGGACTTATCGTGCTCGGACTCGGACTCGGACTGATCTTCGCCCCGGCGATCGCGAGCGCGACGGCCGGTATCGAGCGTCGTGACGTGGGGGCGGCGTCAGCGATGGTGAACACCATCCAACAGATCGGTGGCTCGATCGGGACGGCCCTTCTCAACACCATCGCCGTCACCGTCGCGACCCGCGCGCAGGCCAACGCCACGGGTCCCGCAGCCGAGGCGCATCAGAGCGCGATACTGCACGGCTTCTCGGTGGCCTTTTGGTGGTCGGCTGGCTTCTTCGCGGTCGGCGCCATCCTCACGCTCTTCATGCTCGAGTCGGGCACGCCCGTCTACGAGGGCGAACTCGCCACCGCCGGCTAGATCAAGGGCCACGGGTAGGGCGGCCAGTCCGAGGTCTCGTCGGGTTCAGGGTAGAGGGCGTTCTCGAACAGTCCGTGCGCGCGAAGTTGCGCGAGCGCCAGTTCGCTCGGGTTGAGCCAGTTCGCCACGTCGCCCGTCTCGCCGTTGGCGAAGCGGTGCACGCGCTCGAGGAGATGTTCTTCGACCGCGAGCCCGGCGTACTCCCAGATGACCGTGCGGAGTTTGTCCTCTTCGTGAAAGCACAGTCCGTTGTCGATCGCCCACAGACGCGTCTCGTCGTAGAGGACGTGGCCCGCCTTGCGGTCGGCGTTGTTGGCGATGACGTCAAAGGCCGCGAGGCGTGCGAACCAGTCCTGGAACTCGGGACGTTCGCGAAGGGTGAAGTAGTGGTCTTCGAGGTTGTCCTCCACCCACCACTGGAAGGACCCTGGTCCAAAAGGCGCGTCGTCGCGACCGACCGTCGTGGGCACGAGGTCGGTACCGAGTTGGACGTCGAGTTCGTAGGCCGCGACCTCGCGTCGCCAGAGACCGTCGGGAAAGTCCCACAGTGGTCGCTCACCCGCTTCGGACTTGTAACAGGCGAGGGCGCTCACGCCGTCCAGCGTCAACGAGACCAACAGCGCTTGATTCGACGACCCGGCGACGCGTCCTTGGACTTCGATCTCGCCTCGACTGAGGAGCGCGTGTTGTTCGTCGCGGTTCATGGCGGCTACCTGATCGGAGGGCGGTGCCCGTTCGTGCGCGGACAGTCGTGGCCCTTGGGGTCGAGTGGTCCACCGCAGAGTGGACAGAGTGGTCGTCCGGCTTCGACGAGTCGCACGATCGCGATGGCGAGTCCCGCCGCCCACTCCCGGGTGAGACGGACGCTGAGCGACGAGTCCTCCTCGATGGACTCCATCGTGACGTCGATGGCCTGGGCCTCCTCGTCGAGCGAGACCGCGATGTCCCCGGCGACGAAGTCCGCCTCGTACTCGGGCTCGAGGCTGAAGTCGTCGGGTAGGTGACCGGGACGACCGAGTTCGCCCACGACCTGACTGATCCATTCGGCGAGGGCGGCGAGCTGGATCTTCTCGCACTTGATGATCGCGAGGCGTCGACCCTCACGGACCTGGAAGAGGAAGAGTCGATTGCCCACGTCGCCTCGAACGCCCACCATGATCTTGTCGGGTTCGTTGAAGACGTAGTTCACGAAGGGCCGAGTCCCTTGAGCGAGCCGGTGTTGTTGACGCAGAGCACGATCGGCGTCGAATCGGTGAAGGTGATGGCGCTGAGCGAGCACGGCGAGATCACCGTTCGCTGAAAGAGGTCGAGGGGCACGCCCTGGGCGTACGTGACGGCCGCCTTGATGGGATCGGCGTGCGAGACGACGACGATCGTGCGGTTGCGATGGCGCTTCGCGAGTCGCTCCAGCGACGACCACATTCGCTGTTGCATCTCGCTGAAGGACTCCCCTTCGGGGAAGCGAAACGTGCTCGGCGCGTTCTGCACGGCGCGCCATTCGACGCGACGGCTCAAGGTAGCGAGTTTCTTGCCCGTCCAGGTACCGAAGTCGCACTCCAGCAGTCCGCGCTCGATGAGCGGTCGAAGTCGCAGGGCCTTCGCGATCGGCAGTGCCGTCTCCTTCGCGCGCTCGAGTGGCGAGGTGAAGATCGCCGTGGGCTTGCGGGGCAACTCCCTGATCCGCTCGGCGAGTTCGATCGCCTGGGCTTGGCCCATCTCGGACAGATGCAGTCCCGGCGCGCGGCCCGGAAGGACCGAACCCGTCGTCGCCGTCGTGCCGTGGCGCACGAGGAGGATGGTCGTGAAGGTTGGTCGGGTGGTCACGGAGAACGCCTAGCCCGCAGTGACGGGTAGGCGACGGGGACCGGGGACCGCGGTCTCGGGCCATCGCTTGCGCGACACCCTCGCGAGCTTGTGCAACAAAGCGACCGCACCGGGATCGTCGTCACCTGGACGCGTCTCGATGAGACCCTGCTCCTTCATCGTGCTCAAGATCTCGCGGCCGAGGTCGGTGCGAACGATGACGAGCGTCCAGTCGCCGAAGGCACCGATACCACCGGTCGAGAGGTCGGCGTGCTCCGCCGCGAAGTCGGGGCAGTGCGTGCAGCCCTCGCGGGTGTAGGCGTGGGCCTCCTTCAACGGGACTTCGTAGTAGCCGCCGTCTTTGGTCCAGAGTTGGAAGACGCCTTTGATGTTCATCTTGGTGATGTCGGCGCGTTTGATGTCGTACTTCGCTTCGAAGAGCTCTTCGAAGATCGAGTCGTCGAAGGTCTTCGAGCACAACAGTCCAATGGTCAGACTCAGTCGCCGCGCGACCTTGCCGGCCTTGCGGGCTTGCATCGCGCCCGGCGCGGAGGCCATGCAGCCCATACCCACCAGCGCGATGCGCTCGGCACCACCCTCGACGGCCTCCTCGTACGCGAGGAGGTTGGCGCTGTAGGTGTAGCGCGACTTCGACGTCGCGAGGACGTCTTCTCTCGTACGCGCGACCATTGGTTGCGCTCGCCACGTGGAACCGTCGCCCTCGAGTCCGCTCACGAGTGCCGCGTCGACGACGTCGTTCTCCAGGGCGTAGATCAGCAGTGCCGAGACGAAGCCGCCGTCCTGACCATTCTCCACGAGCGATTCGTCAGTCGCGCGAGCGAGCAGGACGTCACCGATGCCCCAGACTTCGTCGTCGGTGCGTTCACGCGCGAAGCGCTGGGTGTCGATCTCGCTCTCCCAGTTGCGAAAACGCGGACAGGCCCTCGTGCACATCGTGCAACCCTTCTGTCCGTGGGTGCAGTCGTCGGGTCCGCCGTCGAGGTCGAGGTGGAAGGGCTTGTAGACGCCGTTGTCGGTTTCGTACTCGAGTACAGGGTGAGGGCAGGCGATGACGCAGGCGGCGCATCCCGTGCACAAGCCCGACGTCACGACTTCTTGGAAGAGTTCTCGCCACTGCGGTTTGTCGACGGCCACAGAGCAACCTTAGTTTGGACGATTGAAACGACGACCGCCGGTACGCTTCGACAGTGCCCGAGATACTCGAAGTGGAGTCGTATCGCCAACTCGCGGATCGCGCGGTGGGTTCGACGATCACGCGCGGCTGGGCCGATGCCTACCTCGCGAAGAAACTTCACTCGCCGGCGTCGTGGGCCCGAGCGGTGAAGGGTCTGACGATCACCGGCACGTCACGCCGGGGCAAGCTGTTGCTCCTCGAGACGAACGGTCCGACGCTCGGGGTGCGCTTCGGCATGACCGGCGTGCTCCTGCTCGACGGTGACGCGGGCATCGAGGGACTCTTCTACGGTCCCCATCTTTTTCAGTCGAAGTGGCTGCGTGGGGGACTCGAGTTCGACAACGGCAGAAAACTAATGGTCCACGATCCTCGACGCCTTGCTCGCTTCGAGATCAATCCCGACCTAGCGCTTCTCGGTCCCGACGCCTTGACGCTGACGAGAAAACAGTTCGACCAACTCCTGCGGGTCGATCGTGGCGAGGGACCGGCAATCAAGGCGCGCCTGCTCGATCAGTCACGCGTCGCGGGCGTGGGCAATCTTCTCGGTGACGAGATGTTGTTTCGCGCGGGCGTCGACCCTCGGACGCCGTCAGGCACACTGAGCACCGATGAACGTGACCGTCTCTTCAAGGCCTTTCGTCACACGATGAAGCTGCTGCAGCGACGAGGTGGCTCACACCTGGGTGATCACATGGACGCGCGATTTCCCGGCGGACTGTGTCCAATCGATGGCGGGACCATGGTGTTGGCGACCATCGGGGGTAGGACGACCTATTGGTGCTCGACCCACCAGCGCTAGCGCTGTCGTTGGCAAGGCCCAAAGTCGATAAGAATAGGCAAATGCAATCCTTCGTACAAAACTACGGCTACTGGGCTCTGCTCTTGTTGTCGATCGCCGAGTCGGCGTGCGTGCCGATTCCCTCTGAGGTCACCTTCGTCGTGGCGGGCGCACTCTGCACGACGGCCGTCACCGGCCACGTGCAGTTCTCACTGTGGGCCGTCATCCTCATCGGTACGGTGGGATCGGTCATCGGTTCCCAGATCGCCTACGAAGTCGGTCGCAGCGCCGGACGCCCGGTGGTCGATCGCTGGGGGAAGTGGATTCTCCTCAGTCACAAGGACCTCGACACGTCGGAGCGTTGGTTCGCCAAGTACGGTGCCGCGACGGTCCTGATCGGTCGAGTGCTTCCCGTGGTGCGCAGTGTCATTTCCGTACCCGCCGGCATCGCGGAGATGAAACGCGGACCCTTCGTCGTCTTGACGACCATCGGCTCCGCCGCCTGGGTCGCGCTCTTGAGCGCCCTCGGTGACGCGGCGGGCAAGAACTGGCACCGTGTCTCGAAGGACTTCCACGCAGCGCAGACGCCGACCATCGCGGTCATCGTCGTGTTGATCGTGGTGGCCGTCGTGTTGCGCGTGCGTTCGATGCGTCGCGCCAACGCAAGTTAACTCGACAACGTCGCGAGCACCCTGGCGGCGTGCCCGTCGGCGCGTACGCCGTAGAACGCGTGCTCGATGACGCCGGTGGGCCCGATGACGAAGGTCGAACGGATGACGCCCATGATCTTCTTGCCGTAGTTCATCTTCTCGCCGAAGGCCCCGTACTTGGCCATCACGGCCTTGTCGGGGTCACTTAAGAGCGAGAAGTTGAGTCCGTACTTCTTCTTGAAGGCGATGTGTTTCTCGGCGCCGTCGGGTGAGACGCCAAAGACGAGCACACCCAGCTTGGTGAAGGCCGCGAATTCGTCGTTGAACTGACAGGCTTCTTTGGTGCATCCGGGCGTGTCGTCGGCGGGGTAGAAGTAGAGCACGATTCGATTACCGAGGTAGTCCTTCAGCGAGACCTTCTCTCCGTGCTCGTCCTTCAACGTGAAGCCTGGTGCCTTGTTGCCCACTTCGAGTCGCGTCACGGTTCTCCTGTCGATTGACGAGCTGATCTCTCACGTAGACTAGAGGGGAGCTCGAAGAAAGAGCTCGGGCCCACTTCTTACGTACGCCGGTTACGGGTCCAGCCGAGAAACGACCCGTGAATCACGTGAGTAGTGAAACTGTGGAGACCGCCACTCGTGGCGAAGACTCCTACGCAACCAACAAGACCTTCGAAGAGCTCAAGGTATCGCCCGAACTCGTGGCGGTTCTGACCGCCCAGGGCATCACCACCGCCTTCCCGATTCAGGCCATGACGATCTCGGACGCTCTCGCGGGACGTGACGTCTGTGGAAAGGCGAAGACGGGCTCGGGCAAGACTTTGGGCTTCGGCCTGCCGATGCTGCAACGTCTCGCGGCCGATCCGACGCTCGGCGTCGAGAACGGTCAAGCGGCGAGACCGCGAGGACTGGTGTTGCTGCCCACGCGTGAACTCGCGGTCCAGGTCTACGAAGTCCTTCGCCCGCTCGGCGCGGCACTTGGTCTGCACGTCGCGGCCGTCTACGGCGGCGCGGACATCGAGCGCCAGATCAAGGCTCTGCGCAAGGGCTGTGACGTCATCATCGCCACGCCGGGACGACTCATCGACCTCGGTGACCGCGGCGAGGTGAACGTGGAGAACCTCGACGTCCTGGTCCTCGACGAGGCCGACCGCATGGCCGATATGGGCTTCATGCCCCAAGTGGAGTGGGTGCTGCGTCGCATCGCGACACGTCCGCACCAGACGCTGCTCTTCTCCGCCACGCTCGACGGCGCGATCGACCGACTCGTGAAGCGCTACCTCACCGATCCCGTCTTTCACGAGGTCATGAGCGATACCCAGACCGTCTCTCGTATGGTGCACCACTTCTTGCAGGTCCACCAGATGGACCGCGTGAAGGTGGCGGCCACGATCTGCAAGTCCTTCGACAAGACGATCATCTTCTGTCGCACCAAGCGCGGCGCCGACCGACTCGTGGAGCAGCTGCAAAAAGAAGGCGTCAACGCCGCGGCTATCCACGGCGACCTTCGCCAGAGTCAACGCGAGAAGGCGCTGGCGGACTTCCAAGCCGAGAAGTTGCCCGTGCTCGTCGCGACCGACGTCGCGGCGCGCGGTCTCCACATCGACGGCGTCGACTGCGTCATGCACTTTGACCCGCCAGAGGATCAAAAGGCCTACCTGCACCGCTCGGGCCGTACGGCGCGCGCGGGCTCGACCGGTGTCGTGGTGTCGCTCCTGTTGTGGAATCAGGCGATCGACGCGGAAGTCATCATGCGCCGTCTGAACTTGAAGCGTCCGATCGTCGAGATTTTCTCGAACGACCCGCACTTGAAAGACCTCGCCAACTGGGATCCCACGAGCCCCGACTCGCCCGCCTGATCGGCTGCTCCTTCGTCTCGAGCGATTTTCGCTCCTAGGGTGTTCGAAAAGTGCTCGCAACGATGAAAGACTCTGACGTATGGGCAAAAAGCGGGTACCCGTCTATTCATACGATAAGTCGATAAAGCGCGCACTCGTGGTCGTCGCGCACCCCGACGACGTGGATTTCGGCACGGCCGGCACCGTGGCGTACCTGACCAACCGAGGGGTCGACGTCGCGTACTGTCTCGTCACGTCCGGTGACGCCGGGGGCGACGACTCGTCCGACACCCGAGAGGACCGCATCGCGATCCGAGAAGCCGAACAGACCGAAGCCGCCAAAGAGGTCGGCGTCACGAACCTCACGTTCCTGCACTGGCCCGACGGCCGCGTCGAGACGACGATGGCGCTTCGTCGCGAGATCGCGCGCGTCATTCGCACGCACCGTCCGAACCTCGTCATCACCCAGAGCCCCGAGCGCAACTACGAACGCATCTTCTCGAGTCACCCCGACCACATGGCGACCGGCGAGGCGACGCTGCGCGCGGTGTACCCCGACGCGCGTAACCCTCACGCCTTTCCCGAGCTCGTTCGCGAGGGCTTCAAGCCCTACACCGTCGACGAGGTCTGGTTGGGCGGCGTCAACCCGACCATGGTCGTCGATATCACGAAGACCTTCAACCAGAAATACGCGGCACTGAGTAAGCACGTGAGTCAAGTCGGTAATCGCAAGGGCCTGAAGAAGATGTTGAAGTCGTGGTCGAGGATGACCGCGAAGCGCGCCGGCATGAAGAAGGGCAAGCTCGCCGAAGGATTCAAGGTCGTCGCGACCAACTAGTCGCCGCGTACCCCCGCCGTAGGGTGTGGTGATGACGCCTGCGGAGTCGACGAGCACCAGCGCGCGAACACCCATTGGGCTTCGCGAGGCCAGTAAGGGACTTCGCGACACGTTCAAGGGTGTCACGCGCGCGAGCGTTCCTGGACAGCTACTCGCCGGGGTGACCCTGCTCGCGATCGCCGTGCCCGAACAACTCGCCACGTCGCGTCTGGCGGGCGTTCCGGCGTACGTCGCGATGATCGCCTTCATCACGGCGACGATCGTCTTCGTCTTCGTTGGTTCGAATCCCATCATGTCCGTCGGCGCCGATTCGACGATCGCGCCACTCTTCGCCGTCGTACTCCTTCGTCTCGCACCCCTCTCGACCACCCTGTACTTCGAACTCGTCGCGGTCACGGCCGTGGTCACGGGGCTGGTGGTGTTGGGCGTCGGACTGTTGCGTCTTGGTTGGATCGCCGACTTCCTGTCACTGCCCATCGTGACCGGCTTCCTCGCCGGCATCGGCGTCATCATCATCGTGCACCAACTACCGAGCGCCTTGGGCGTCACCTCGAGTGGCACGTCGGTCCTGCAACGACTCAATTCGATCGTGAGCCTCCTCCACCACGTCAGTGCGTGGTCGGTGGCACTCGCCCTCGGGACGTTCGTCGTCCTGGTGGTCGGTGAGAAGGTCAGCGCGCGACTTCCGTGGGCGCTCGCAGCGATCGGTGTCGCGACCGTTCTCTCGGTGGCCCTTACGCTCAGCCGTCACGGCGTCAGCGAACTCGGCGCGGTGAGCCCCCAACTTCCCTCATGGCGGCTGCACTGGTTGACGCCAAGTCAGTGGGGCGTGGTGTTGACGACGGTCGTGACACTCGTGATCGTCATCCTCAGTCAAACCTCCGCGACGACGCGAACTTCGTCCGATGAACTTGGCGTCGCGTCCGATATCAGTCGGGACTTCATGGGCGTCGGTCTCGCGAACGTGGCGGCCGGACTCGTGGGAGCCTTTCCGGTGAACGCGTCGCCGGCTCGAACGACGGTGGCGCGCGTGGCCGGTGGTCGCACCAAGCTCGTCGGACTGAGCGCGGCGCTGCTCGCGATCGCTCTTTCGCCACTCGCTCACTTCGCGCACAACATTCCCCTCGCGGCCCTCGCTGGCGTGTTGTTCTTCGTCGCCGCACGACTCATCAAGGTCGGACAGCTCATCAAGATCTGGCACGTGAGCCGCGTCGAATTCCTCTTCGCGGTGATCTCGGCGCTCGGGGTGATCCTCATCGGGGTGGAGCAAGGTCTCGCGGTCGCGGTCGGTCTCGCGATTCTCGACCAGACCTGGCGATCGGCGCGCCCGCACATGATCGAGATGGGACGTCGCGAGGGGACGACGAGTTGGGAGCCACTTCGTGAGAAGGGCGTCGAACCCGTCGATCACGTCCTCACCGTGCTCTTCGACAACGAGCTGTTCTTCGCGAACGCGGGAGTATTCCGTCGCGAACTCCACCAGCTCATGGCGAAGTATCGCGGGACGAAACACGTCGTCATCGACGCGGTCGCCATCTCGGACATCGATTTCACGGGCCTCACCATGCTCGGACAAGTGGTGGCGGATCTCACCAAGGACGAAGTGTCTATCTCCCTGGCCAGAGTGAACGATCAACTGAGGAAACGTCTCGCGGACTCGTTGGATCAGTCCCTCAGGGAGCTCAAACTCTTCGACAACGTGAACGCCGCCGTCGAGGCAGCGGCGCCCTCCGCGCCCGCCGACGCACGTGACCCGTCGTCGCCCGACTAAGCGGTCGTCGACTGGTCATCGTCGCGAGTGCCGCCTTTACACTGGAGGGTGATTGGGGGTAGCGAGGAGTGAGATTCGTTCACTGCTCAATGAAGAAGGATGTAGTGGTGCCTCACCAATTGGATCGTCGTTGGAAGTTCGCGGCCACGTTGCCCGTTCTGCTTCTCGTTGCCGCTTCACTCTCTTTAGCGGGATGTTCGCACCCGGCGGCGAGCGCCACGTGTACGACGCAGGAGTTGATCAAGGCCGCTGGCAAGGCCTACACCATGCTCCCTCCGTCACGAGACAACGACGCGGGTGAGGGGCGCATCCCCGATACGAAACCCGACGCCGACATCGACGCGAACCAACGCGCGGCACTGTGCCGGGTCTACAAGAGCGAAGTCCACCTGCCCGGTTGACGTCGGCGACGTCGGGCGCCGGTGACGCTACGCCGAAGCGAGTTGGCGTAGGACGAAGTTGAGCACGCCGCCGTGACGGTAGTACTCGGCCTCGGTAGGGGTGTCGATGCGCAGGCGCACCTCGAAGTCGTCGGTCGCTCCGTTCGCGCGCGTGACGCTGACGTTCACCCGAGGCACGGTCTCGCCGTGGTTGAGTGGCGCGAGACCAGTGATGGAGAAGGTCTCGGTTCCGTCGAGCTCGTGCGTCGCCGAACTGTCTCCCGGTAGGAACTGGAGAGGAAGGACGCCCATCCCGACGAGGTTCGAACGGTGGATGCGCTCGAAACTCTCGACGAGCACCGCGCGAACCCCGAGGAGCTTCGTGCCCTTGGCCGCCCAGTCACGACTCGAACCACTGCCGTACTCCTTGCCGCCGAGAATGACGAGCGGCGTACCTTCGTTCGCGTACGCCATCGCGGCGTCGAAGATCGACATCGGCGTGCCTTCGGGGAGCTTGATGGTCACGCCACCTTCCGTGCCGGGCGCCATCAAGTTACGAAGACGAATGTTGGCGAACGTGCCGCGCATCATGACTTGGTGGTTCCCGCGACGCGTGCCGTAACTGTTGAAGTCCTGAGGACTCACGCCGGCGTCAATGAGGTATCGACCGGCGGGACCGTTGGCTCGAATGTTGCCGGCCGGCGAGATGTGATCGGTCGTCACCGAGTCACCGAGCTTGGCGAGCACTCTCGCGTTCAGGACGTCCTCGACCTCGCCGGGCTCCATCGTCAGTCCCTCGAAGTACGGGGGCAGCTTCACGTAGGTCGACTTCTGATCCCAACGGTAGGTCTCTTCGTTGGTCGTCGGCACCGCTTGCCAGCGGTCGTCACCGCCGAAGGCGCTGGCGTAACGGGTCTTGAACATCTCGGGCGTGATGGAGGCTCGAACCGCGGCCGCGACGTCGGCGTCACTCGGCCACAGGTCGCTCAAGAAGACCGGCGTGCCCTCGGGGTCGACACCGAGGGGTTCGCTCGAGAGGTCGATGTCGATCGTCCCGGCCAGGGCGTAGGCGACGACCAGGGGAGGACTCGCGAGGTAGTTCTGCTTCACGTCGGGGTGGATGCGACCTTCGAAGTTGCGGTTACCCGACAACACGGACACCACCGAGAGGTCGTGCTCATTGACGGCCTCGGAGACGCCCGCGAGGAGTGGTCCGGTATTGCCTATGCAGGTCGTACAGCCGTAACCGGCGAGGTAGAAGCCCAACGCGTCGAGCGGTTCGATGAGCTGCGCTCGTTCGAGGTAGTCGGTGACGACGCGACTTCCTGGGGCCAGTGAGGTCTTGACCCAGGGCTTCACGCTCAGTCCGCGCTCGACGGCCCGCTTCGCGACGAGGCCGGCGGCGACGAGGACCGCGGGATTCGACGTGTTCGTGCACGACGTGATCGCGGCGACGGTGACGGCGCCGTCGCGCAAGTTCTCGGCCGCTTCCACGCCGTGCACCTCAAGGGGCTCACGGCCGAGCGCGTCGAGGAACGCGCCGCGCGCGCCCGAGAGTGAGACCCGGTCTTGGGGGCGCTTCGGTCCGGCCAAGCTGGGCTCGACGGTCGCCAGGTCGAGTTCGACGACCTCGGAGTACACCGGCTCGGGTGCGTGTTCGTGGTGCCAGATGCCCTGAGCCTTCGCGTAGGTCTCGACAAGCGCGAGCTGCGCCGCCGGGCGACCCGTGAAGGCGAGGTAGTCGAGCGTGACCTGATCGATGGGAAAGATGGTGCACGTGGCGCCGTACTCGGGCGACATGTTGCCAATGGTGGCACGGGTCTCGAGCGAGAGCGACTTGACGCCGGGTCCGTACGCCTCGACGAACTTGCCCACGACGCCTTGGCGACGAAGGAGTTGCGTGATGGTGAGGACCACGTCGGTCGCCGTGACGCCTTCGCGCGTGGCGCCGACGAGGCGAAGTCCGACGACCGGTGGGATCAACATCGACGCGGGCTGGCCGAGCATGCTCGCTTCCGCTTCGATGCCACCCACACCCCAGCCGAGGACGCCGAGCCCGTTGACCATGGTGGTGTGCGAGTCCGTTCCGACGACGGTGTCGAGGTAGGCAACGCCCTCGAGCTCGAAGACGACCTTGGCGAGGTGCTCGAGGTTCACCTGATGGCAGATGCCCATGCCCGGAGGCACCACACGGAACTGCTGGAAGGAACTCTGAGCCCACTTCAAGAACGTGTAGCGCTCGGCGTTGCGTTCGTACTCGATGGCGACGTTCTCGTCGTAACTCGACGCGGTACCGGTCCTTTCGAGAATGACGGAGTGGTCGATGACGAGTTCGACGGGAACGAGCGGATTGATTCGCTTGGCCTCACCGCCCAAGGCGATGATCGCGTCGCGCATCGCCGCGAGGTCGACGACGGCCGGAACACCGGTGAGGTCTTGCATCAACACGCGCGCCGGAGTGAAGGCGATCTCGCGCGCGTCGTCACCCGCCGCTTCGCCGTGCGCGGAAGGCGTCTCTGCCCAGCGCGCGAGCGCTTCTATGTCGCTCGCGGTGACCTTGACCCCGTCTTCTTGACGCAACAGGTTCTCGAGCAGCACCTTGATGGAGTAGGGAAGTCGCTCGACACCGAAGTCCTTTAAGCCGTCAGCCTGAAGTGAAAAGTAGGAGAGCGAGCGACCTTCGATTTCAAGGGCGCTCTTTGCGTTGAAGGAGTTCAAGGAAGAGGTCATGTTCCTATTCTGCCGTGTTTTCGTTGAGGTGATTCCACGCCGGGATTGCACGTGTCGGTGTGCGATGACGGTGGCAGCCGCACTCGAAGCGGTGGACGCGTGACGCTGGATTTCCCCTGGCGGGGCCGAGGGCGTGTCGGCCGCTCGGCGCCTCGGGCGACGCCGTGCTCAGCAGTACGCCGTGCGACCGCTCAGCGTGATCATCGTGCGAAGCAGCGCGTCCTCGTCCTCGTTGGCGGCCAGACTCTCAGCCGTAGCTCTTGACGTGGAGTTGGTCGAACCCGTGGTGCCGAACGAGTTTCGTCCGGGATCGAGCAGCGACTGGAGGGCGTGGGTGTACGCGCTCGAGACGACGCCGTGAAAGCAGCCAATGGACGATCGTGCGCCTTTCACGTCTTCGAGCACGTAGTGATAGACGCCGCGCGGGTACCCGGGCACGGGCGAGAAGATCCCGTTGCACGCGTCGAGCGACGAGACCTGGATCACGGCGCCGTCCATCGCGACGTTGTCGTAGATGCCGTACCCGTCAAAGGCGTACCCGAGGATCACCGGTTGCCTCGCGGCTCGGTTGTCCTCTACGACTGGCGCCGTCGTGGTGCCGCTCGTCGACGTCACCGAAAACACCTTCGGGCGCCCCCCTGTGGCGTAGGCGACGAGACAGCTAGGAAGACCGTGGTAGTGGTACTGGCCACCGGGTCCGGGATGGCCGTCACAGTTGTCGAGGAAGGATGCCGTCACGCCATGAGCAGTCGCGATGAAGTTGTCGCTGGTGGCGACCGTCGAGTGGTTCGCCTCGTAGGGATTGTAGAGAGCGGCTCCGTCAAGCAGGAACCCAATCGGTCCCTGGTTGGCCGCGGTCACCGACGTGCTGTAGCGAGGGGTGAGGGGAAGTGTGTAGTTGTAGCCCTGGTCCTTCAAGACCGACGCCGAGGAGACGACGTTGGCGCCCGTCGCGCTCACGGCGAAGGGATTGGACGGGACGGCGTAGTTCGTGGCGAGAAACGCCGACGCCGGCAGACCTCCCGACGTGAACGTCCACGACCCGTTGCCACGCGTGACCTTCACGTTCGTCGTCCAGTCCACCCTCTTCAATGAGGCGACCTCGCTCTGGGCACTGTGAGCGGTAAGACGCGTCGCAACTGTGGCACCCCCCGCCGTCGATGGCAAGGTGACGGCGATGAGCACGACGACAGTGCTCATCGCCGTTGGCAACCAACGGGGGTTGGATCGCACGAGTGGTGGCCTCATTCCTCTGGAGGATAAATCGTACCTTTTGAGTGCGAACGACCTCGACGACGCGGGAGCGAGAAGAGACCGCGTCAAGTGCGAGACTTGACATCGTGACGTCCACCTACGAAACACTGCGCAACCGTCTCCAAGGGGCCTTCGACGCACTGGAGACCGGTGCCGACCCGGTGCTTCGAACGTCCGATCGAGGCGACTACCAAGCCAATGGCGTGATGGCACTCGCGAAGCGGCTCCAGAGGGCGCCGCGCGAGGTGGCGCAGGAGATTCTCGCTGTCGCGCAACTCGACGACGTCGCCGACGTGGAGATCGCGGGGCCGGGATTCTTGAACCTCACGCTTCGTTCAACGTTCCTTGACGAACAACTTCGAGCCCTGGCGCTCGATTCGAGATTGGGCGTCGTAAAGGCGACGAGACCGAAGCGGGTGATTCTCGACTATTCGGCGCCCAACGTGGCCAAAGAGATGCACGTGGGGCACCTTCGCTCCACCGTGATTGGTGACGCCTTGGCGCGAATGAACCGATTCGCCGGCAACGACGTCATCGCGCGAAATCACGTCGGCGACTGGGGCACCCCATTCGGGATGTTGATCGAACATCTCCTCGACCTCGGTGAGGATCAAGCCGCAGCCGCGCTCTCCATTGGCGACCTCGACGGCTTCTACAAAGAGGCGCGCGTGAAGTTTGACGCCGACGACGCGTTCAAGGATCGAAGCCGTGCGCGCGTCGTGGCACTGCAGAGCGGCGACGAGGAGACGCTTCGGCTCTGGCACATCTTGGTGAATCAGTCGATCGCGTACTTCAGCGAGGTCTATACCAAACTCGACGTCACGCTCACGCCTAATGACGTCGTGGGTGAGTCGGCGTACGACTCGATGCTCGAAGGCGTCGTTCACGACCTCGACGCCCTGGGACTCCTCGTTGAGAGCGAAGGCGCGCTGTGCGTCTTTCCCCCGGGTTTTCAAAACCGCGAAGGCGAGCCGTTGCCACTGATCGTGCGAAAGAGTGACGATGGCTTCGGCTACGCCGCGAGTGACCTCGCGGCGTTGCGCGATCGAGTGTCAACGCTGCACGGTGACGAACTGCTGTACGTGGTGGGTGCCCCCCAGGCCCAACATCTCGAGATGGTGTTCGCGGTCGCCCGACTCGCGCACTGGCTACCCGACACCGTTCGCTGCGAACAGGTGGTGTTTGGCAACGTTCTCGGTCCCGATCACAAGATGTTCAAGTCCCGCGGCGGCGAGACGGTGAAGCTCGTTCGACTCGTTGACGAGGCGATCGAGCGCGCGTTCGTCATCCTCGACGACCGGGGAACCGAGCTCGACGGCGACCCCAAGTTTCACCTCGCCGAACAGATCGCTCGCGCGGCCATCAAGTACGCTGACCTCTCCACCGAGCGTCAGCACGACTACGTCTTCGACCTCGATCGAATGATCGCCTTCGAAGGTGACACCGGTCCCTATCTCCAGTACGCGCACGCGCGTCTTCGCTCGATCTTTCGCCGGCTCGGCGAGGTGTGGCAACCCGGCGACACGCACTTCGCGCTTGGATCGAAAGCCGAGCGCGAGTTGGCTCTCGGACTGGTGGCGCTACCTGAAGCGTTCGCCTCGTCGCTCGCGAGCCTCCAGCCTCATCGGCTCTGCACCTACCTCTTCGACGTCGCTCAGCGTTTCACCTCGTTCTACGACGCGTGTCCCGTGCTCTCAGCCGAAGGAGCGCTGCGCGACGAGCGCCTCGCTCTCTGCGACCTCACCGCTCGGACCCTGCAGTTGGGACTCGCCGTCTTGGGCATTGACGCGCCCGAACGAATGTAATTCTCGGTTTTCTCGCCACTCAGTAGAGTACGTTCGACGGCAAATCGTCACGGTACTTGTTGGGGGGACGTATGCAGGTAAAGGCTTCACTCGTCACTGAGTTAAATGGTCCTTGGCACGCCGAGACCATCGAGATCGACGAGCCACACCCGTACGAGGTGAAGGTCAAGATGTCCTTCGCCGGCATGTGTCACTCCGACGAACACCTTCGAACGGGCGACATGGCACCGAGTGACGACGTCATCGCGATGCTCACCGGGCGCACGTCGATGTACCCCCTCATCGGGGGACACGAGGGATCGGGTGTCGTGGAATCCGTTGGTGCCAACGTCACCTCGCTCGCCCCCGGCGACCACGTGGCCACGTCGTTCGTACCTTCGTGCGGGCGCTGTGAGTACTGCGTCTCGGGCCGGTCCTATATTTGCGACCTCGGGGCACACACGTTGGTCGGACCCATGATCTCTGACGGCACGTGGCGCCACCATCTCGGTGACGACTTCCTCAATCGCGCGTGCCAACTCGGAACATTCTCGGAGTACATCGTCGTGCACGAGGCGTCGCTCATTCGCATCGAACCGTGGTACGACCTGCGAGCGGCGGCGTTGATCTCGTGCGGCATCTCAACGGGTTTCGGCTCGGCGGCGAACCGCGGTGGTACCAAGCCCGGCGACACGGTCGCGGTCATCGGCTGCGGTGGAGTGGGTTCTGGCGCAGTGCAGGGCGCGGTCCACGCTGGCGCGCGGGCCGTCATCGCGATCGACACGGATCAGTCCAAGGTTGATCGCGCACTCAAGATCGGCGCCACTCACGGTTGCACCACGACGATGGACGCGCAGTTCTCGATACTTCCCGACCTCACCATGGGAAAGAACTGTGACGTCGTCATTATCACTGTTGGCGTGCTGACGGGCGAACTACTCGAACAAGCGCGCTCGATCACGGCGAAGGGCGGCGTCATCGTATCCGTCTCGATTGCGCCGTATCTCCAGCGAAAGGTGGATCTCGACGTCTTCATGTTCTCAATGATGAACCAGGAGCTTCGCGGAACGATCTTTGGCTCCGAGGCACCCCGCCTGCAAGTCCCCCGTCTCTTGCGCCTGCACCACGAAGGAAAGCTTCACGTGGACGACCTCATCACCCAGGAGTACGCGGTCGAGGACGTGCAACAGGGTTACGACGACCTGGCGTCCGGAAAGAATGTTCGAGGCGTCGTGCGTTTCTAATGCGTCACGTCGCCGTGAGGTAGCTCACGGTTTGACGACGAACTTGTCCGAGGTAGTTTCCGACGTCGGGTAACTGGTGGCCATCAAGAAAAAGCCGATCGCCGTGGAAATCGTGCCGACGCAGTAGCCCCATGTGGAGGCGCTTCCCCACGAGAGATTGGGTAGGCCGGTAAGAAAGAGCACGAAGTTGCTCGAGAGAAGCAGCGCCTGGAGCGCGAGTCCAAAGTACGCCTTTCGAATGAGAGACGTTTGGGAGGACGTCTCGGCGACGATTCGTGAGAGGAACCACCACGCGATGATGGCGGCGAAAGACGCGAACACGATCGAGAATGTATCGACGTCGACTCGCCAACTCTGTTGGAAGTATTGGTTCGAGATCTGCCAAATCACCTCGATCAAGGTGCCTACGAAGATGACGAAGTATCCCGCGACGATGAATTTCTGAGCCGTTGTCCGACGAGCGTTGTCCATCTCCTCAACGTACTCTTCGCGTTTCTGTAACCGACCTATCAAACTGCGACGGTGACAACGGTTTCGCCATTTGACGTACGTGTCACGTACTCAACCTCCACGCGCGACGACCGCGACGTCGCGGTGTAGGTCCGCTCTGACGACGCGCAACACGTCTCCTACGATTGGCCAATGCACACCGAGGAGTTGACCGAAGACGACGTGACCGCTGTGACGGCGCTGTGGACGGAGGCGGGTCTCACCCGACCGTGGAACGACCCCGAGGCCGATTTTCAGCGTGCCGTCGACGGCTCGACGTCGGCCGTCTTGGGACTACGCGACGTCGACGACGTCGTTGGAACGGTCATGGTGGGTTTCGACGGTCATCGGGGCTGGGTCTACTACCTTGCGGTGCAGGCGCGATACCGACGTGAAGGTCTTGGGCGACTTCTCATGACCGCGGCGGAGGAGTGGCTGGGGGCGAAGGGTGCCACCAAGGTCCAGTTGATGATTCGACGTGAGAACGCGACCGCGCTCGGCTTCTACGAGCGCCTGGCCTACGAAGAGGAGTCGGTCATCGTGGTGTCACGTTGGCTCGACCGCTCTGCGTGAGTCCCACGTACGAGCACGTCGACGCTTCTTAGGACACCCGG
>DASZIH010000107.1:0-57728 GCA_035949355.1 Acidimicrobiales bacterium | reverse complement strand
GGTCTCAGCCGGAGCGATCCAGTTGCGACCGAGACTGCTGTCGGGGAAGTGGGCCACGTAGAACTCCGCGGCTTCACGTGCGTTTCCGTCGAACCAAAGACAGGTGGTCAGCGCCATGGGGCGAGTGTACAAGTTGCGACGATTGCCCGTCAGGGCGAAGTGCTGAAGTCGACGTCTTTCGTCTCGACCGTGCCAGCCGTGCGCCCGGGTGCTGACTGGTAGGTCCAGTACAGATTCGTGTGGGCGATGACCTTGTCTGGGGGAGGCGCTCCCCATTGCGTGGCGTCCTCGGTCGTGTGGGCGTCGCTCACCAGCATCGCGTCGTACCCTCTCGCGAACGCGCCGTGCAGCGTCGAGCGGATGCACTGGTCGGTCTGAGCGCCGACGACGACGAGTCGACCAACGCCGAGATCCGAAAGGACGGACTCGAGGTTGGTGTCCTCGAAAGAGTCTCCGTAGTTCTTCTCGACGAGTGGTTCGGCTTCATCGGGCGTCAGTTCGGGGACGATCCGCCACTCGTCACTTCCCTTGGTGAGCCCTTCGTCGGAGTGTTGGACCCAGATGACGGGGATGTCTTCGCTCCGCGCCTTCAAGACGAGGCTGTCGATGTTCGCAACGACGCTGTCGCGCGCGTGGGCCCCTTCGACGACGCCCGTCTGTACGTCGACGACGAGCAGCGCGGTGTTAGGACGATCTTTCAGCGTGGTCATGGTGTCTCCTTACGGTCGGTGCTCACGAGAATCCTACGGTAGACCCAAAAGGTCCGTCTCACCGTTCGTGCGCTGGTTCCGCGTCGTCGCCAACCGTGGTCGGTCCCTACGCTTGGGTGGTCCGGTGGCCCGACTGAGAGACCCCGGCGACGACGAAAAAGAGAACGGACACACGATGAAGCGCAGGACACTGGGGGCCACGGGCATGTCGGTGAGCGAGGTCGCGCTCGGCGCCATGATGTTCGGCGCACGGGGAAACCCCGATCACGACGAGTCAGTCCGAATGATTCACACCGCGCTCGACGCGGGCGTGAACTTGATCGACACCGCCAACGTGTACTCGCTAGGCGAGAGCGAGGAAATCGTCGGCAAGGCGCTCAAGGGCCGACGTGACACGGTGGTGTTGGCGACGAAGTTCGGACTTCCGATGGGGCCCGATGCGAACGAGCGCGGCGGATCGCCGCGCTACGTCAAGCGGGCCATCGAGGACAGCCTAAGAAGGCTCGGAACCGACTACGTCGACCTCTACCAACTTCATCGAGCCGACTACGACACGAGTCTCGACGAGACCCTCGCGGCCCTCTCTGACTTGGTGCACGCTGGCAAGGTGCGAGCGATCGGCTCGTCGATGTTTCCGGCCGAGCGCCTCGTCGAAGCGCAGTGGGCCGCCGAGCGTGGAGGCCATCGCCCATTCCTGAGCGAACAGCTTCGCTATTCGATCTTGTCCAGAGCGGCCGAAGGTCACGTGCTGCCCGCGGCGCGGCGCTACGACATGGGCGTTCTCGCGTTCAGTCCTCTCAACGGCGGTTGGCTCTCGGGTCGAAGTGATCCGACGAAAGGCAAGCGACCTCTCGCGGCGGCGAAGGACTTCGATCTCACTAATCCGGCGAATCAGGCCAAGTTCGCTGCGGTTGAGCAACTCACGGCACTCGCCGGCGCCGCGGGTCTACTCCTCTCGCATCTCGCGATCGCCTTCGTTCGTTCGCATCCGGCGGTGACGTCGGTCTTGATGGGACCACGGACGCCAGAACAGTTGGATGACCTGCTGGCCGGCGTGGACGTCGAACTGAGTGAGGACGTCCTCGATCGGATCGATGACATCGTGCGACCCGGCACGGAGCTGAATCCAGACGACAACTACTTCACGGCGCCGCCGGCTCTCCTCGACAAGTCACTGCGGCGTCGCCACCAATCGCGAGATCGCTAGCGAGAAAACGGGCGATCGAGGAGTGCAACTTGGCGCGCCGTCGCGACACAGCGGTACGCGTCCTCACAGAACATCTCGATCTCGTCGAAGTCGACGTCGCCGTCGAGACGGACCCCGATCCAACCGCGCGCGCCGACGTACGGCGGTCGAAAGACCCGCTCGGGTGAGTGCGCGATGAGATCGCCTTGAACGCCGGGTGCGGCAGCGCACCACAGGTGAGCGAACTCGTGGTCGTGGTGACCGTTAGCCCAGAGCATGACGAACTGCTTCTTGACGAAGAAGGCGGGAGAGCCGTGACTCGTGCGTTCCGTGACCTCGGGCAGGCTCATGCAGATCTGACGCACCCGTTCTTCGAGGTCGTTGTCGTCCACGTGCACACCATAGAGAGGTCTTCAAGAAGGCGTCCATCGGGTGGCGTGGGTGCAGACGCACGTCGCGGGTGCGGGTAAAAAAGGTCTCCACCAGGTACGACGTCACGACATCGACAGCTCCCGCTCCGGGCAGTCGACCGCTACCGTTAACAAGTCAAAACTTTCGACATCCATCATCTCGTTGGCGCCGAATAGGAGTCGTATGAGTGACATCAGTGAGGTGAGCGACGCCCAACTCGTCACGATGATCGCTCGCTACAGCGAAGTCGCACTCGCGGAGACCTATCGGCGCCACGGTGGGGCCGTCTACGGCCTCGCCTCTCGCGTGCTCAATAACTCGTCGGAGGCCGAGGACGTGACCCAAGAGGTCTTCTTGCGACTCTGGAACCAGCCCGATCGCTTCGACCCCTCGAGAGGAAACCTCCGCTCATACCTGCTCACGCAGTCGCACGCGCGCGCGGTCGACACCATCCGCTCACTCAACGCGTCACGTCGTCGTGAGATCGGTGACGCGCAAAAGACGGCACGAGCCAGTTACGACCTCCAACACCAGGCGTGGGACTACATGTTGTCAGACGAGATTCTCCGAGCACTTCGTTCACTCCCCGCGGAGGAACGCCGCGCCATTGAACTTGCCTACTTTGAGGGGCACACCTACATGAAAGTCGCCGAGATCCTTGATGAGCCGGAGGGAACCATCAAGAGTCGCATTAGAAATGGCATGCGTCGGATGCGCAGCGAGCTCACTCGCGGCGGCATTCAAGGAGCGGAGCAACTATGACTCATGACGAAGCGTTCGAGCTGTTGGCCCCCTTAGCCCTCGACGCTCTCGACGCGGACGTCCAGGCCGCCGTTGAAGAGCACGTGCTCACGTGTCCTCGGTGTCGTGCGGAACTCGACGGCCTGCGCGACGTGGCGTCGGCGATGGGCACCACGTACGAGTCACCCCCCGACGGACTGTGGGAGAAGATCTCGGCGCGGCTTTACGAGCGCGAAGGTTCGGACGTCGTGCCTCAGCTCGTCTTCGCCGGTGTGGACGGGTCAAGTGAGAGCGGGCCTCGCAGGTCCGCGCTCACTCGTCGGGTGCGAGCATTGGCGATCACCGTCTCTCTCGCCGCGGCGGCGGCGATCATCGCACTGGGACTCAGCCTTTCGAGCGCGAACAGTCAAGTGAACCAGCTGCAGAACGCTCTCAGCGAGAACGGTCAAAGCGCGGTGTTGACGGCGCTCTCGACGCCCGGCCACAGAGTCGTGACGATGAAGAGCGCTGGGGACCGCCAACTCGCGAAGTTCGTGCTCCTGCCCGACGGCCGGGGCTACCTCGTGAGTTCGAAACTTCCGACGCTGCCGTCCAAAGAGACCTACCAACTCTGGGGCTTCGTGAACGGCACGCCAATCTCCATCGGCGTCATGGGGAGTTCGCCAAAGCAAGTCGCGTTCACGCTCGCCAGTTCGCCGAGTCCGTCGGCGCTCGCGGTGACGATCGAGCCCGCGGGTGGATCCCTTCGGCCCGCGAGTTCGCTCGTCGCCTCTGGCACGGTGTAGATGCCGGAGGGTCGCTCGCGAAGTGCCGTCCGGCTTAAGGTCGTGACGTTCGCCCTCAACGGCGTTCCCTGACTTCGTAGGAGAGGCTCACGCATGGCGATCACCATTTACGGTCTCTGCGCCGTCACGTTCATGATGACGATGTACGCCCTCGAGCGTCGCGGCCGACTTTTCATCGTTGCCTTCGCCCTGGGCTGTCTCCTCTCGAGCGCGTACGGCTTTCTCGCGGGCGCGTGGCCCTTCGGACTGGCGGAGATCGTCTGGTCCTACATCGCGTGGCGCCGCTATCAGGTCACGCGCTGAACACCATTCTCGAACGATGGGCGCGACCGGTTCACGCGTCGAGGGAGAGGCCGAGTCGTGCCAGGTAGCCAACGCCCATGACGGCCGCCTCGCAGCCAACGCCTTCGAGCGCGGCCACGTCGTCATCGTCGCGAACGCCGCCCGCGGCGACGACCGGAATGCCACTCGCGCACGTCTGCTCGTAGAGGGCGAGGTCGGGACCGCGCATCGTGCCGTCTCGCTCAATGGCCGTGACGTGCAAGCGCGCGACGCCCGCGCGCTGACATCGCGCAAGGGCCTCGTCGACGTCCATTGACGACGACGTCAGCCAACCGCCCACGGCGAGGCGGCCGTCCTTCACGTCGACGGCGGCGACCAGTTGGTCTCCGAGCGCCTCGACGAAGCGATCGAGCCCGGACTCGTCACTCCAGAGCGCCGTGCCGACGATGACTCGTGCGGCTCCCGCGCGCAGTACGTCTCGTGCCGTTTCGACGGTACGAACACCACCGGAGACCTGGAGGGGAGTGCCCTTCGCCGCGCGACGACAGCGTTCGATGACCTCGGGGCGAAGCGCGCCGTCGCGCGCCCCTTGGAGATCGACGACGTGGATCATCGCTGGACCGGTCGCCACCACACGACCCATGAACTCCTCGAGGGGCTGGCGAAAGAGGACACGGGCGAAGTCGCCCTGTTCGAGGCGGACGGCGTCGTCGCCGAGGACGTCGAGGGCGGGGATGATGTTCATAGTAGCGAATTAACATGCTAGCATGTCAGCATGACCAGCGGAAAAGTAGTGCCGGCCGACACGAGTCCCGAAACGGCGACGCGTTTCGACGAACTCGTCCAATCATTAGCCCGACTCCGTGACGTCGACGTCGTGGCCGCCTTCCTGCGCGACCTGTGTACGACGACGGAGCTCGACGCGATGGGCCAGCGACTCCAGGTGGCGCGCCTCGTCGACGAGGGCGTCTCCTACCAGGAGATCTCGCGTCGCACGGGTGCCTCGACGGCGACGATCACGCGCGTCGCGCAGTGGCTGCACCACGGAGAAGGCGGCTACGGCGCCGTGTTGAAACAGGCAAAGCGATGACTCGGCGCCTGACCATGGCGTTGCCCTCGAAGGGGCGACTGCGCGAACCGTCGTGGGCACTGCTCGAAGCGAGCGGCGTCTCGCCTCAAGAGCCGGGAGAGCGCGTACTTCAGGCGCACTGTCGCAACGCCGACATCGACCTCTTGTTCGTGCGGGCGGACGACGTCCCCGAGTACGTGCAAGACGGCGTGGTCGACTGTGGCATCACTGGACTCGACCTGGTCCACGAGCGTCAGTCCAGTGTCGAAGTGCTGCTGCGCCTCGGCTACGGGACGTGCTCGCTGCAAGCCGCGGTGTCAAGCGAAGATCCCGCCACGCGCGTGGAAGACCTCGAAGGTCGACGTATCGCGACCTCGCACCCGCACATCGCCGCGAAGGCCCTCGCCGAACGCGGGGTCAGCGCCGAGATCATCACGGTCGCTGGTTCGGTCGAGATCTCGCCGCGACTCGGCCTCGCCGACGCCATCATCGACCTCGTCTCAACGGGGAGCACCCTGCGCACGAACGGATTGCGATCGCTCGGCGTGCTCTTCGAATCGGAGGCGGTGCTCGTGGGTCGCGTGAACTCGAAGGATTCTGAGGCCCGTCGCACGCTGACGACGGTGCTCGGTTCGGTGATCAACGCTCGCGCGAATCGCTACCTGCTCTGCAACGTCTCGAAGGACCGTCTCGACGAAGTGACGGCGGTACTGCCGACGACGGGATCGCCGTCCGTGATGGACCTCGCGACCCCGGGCGTCGTGGCCGTGCACGCACTGGTGCCCGCCGCGGACATCTGGTCGTTGTTGCCGAAGCTCGAGGCGGCGGGCGCGAGTTCGATTCTCACCCTGCCCATCGAAAGGATGGTGCCGTGAGCACTCCCGTCAAGACCGACAAGGCCGTATCGATCGAAGAGATCGTCAACGACGTGCGCGAGCGCGGCGACGTCGCGGTCGCCGAATGGTCCAAGCGCTTTGACGCCACCACGTCCGACACGCCCGAGCGCGCGGTCGCCTACGGCGACATCCCCACGGCGGCGGTCCTCGCCGCGGCGGAGGCGGTGCGCACGTGGCACGCGGCACAGCGTCCCGCGGACCTCATGATGGAGGTGTCACCAGGTGTCACGCTCGAACGGCGCTGGTCGCCGCTTCGCTCCGTGGGTATCTATGTTCCGAAGGGTCTCGTCTCGTCGCTCATCATGAGTGCGGTGCCGGCACAGGTGGCCGGCGTCGAGCGCATCGTCGTCTGCACACCGCCCAATGGCTCGGCCGCCGTGGCGGCGACGGCGGCCCTTTTGGGGATCGACGAAGTGTGGGCGATCGGTGGCGCGCAGGCAATCGCCGCCATGGCGTACGGCACGGATTCGATCGAAGCCGTGGACAAGATCTTTGGACCAGGTAGTGGCGCGGTCAACACGGCGAAGCTGCTCGTGAGCCGCGACGTCGCCATCGACCTGCCGGCCGGGCCGAGCGAGATCGTCGTCGTCGCCGACGACGGGATCGACGAAGCGTTGATCGCCCAGGAGATCGCCGCGCAGATGGAGCACGGCCCCGACTCCAAGGGCCACGTCGTGCGCGTGGGCGACGACCTTGAGGCGGCACTGGAGCAAGTGGAGGCGTACGCGGCCGAACACGTCGCCCTACTCGGCGAGCGTGCGGAGTCTTTGGCTGGACGTATTCGAAACGCCGGCGCGATCTTCGTCGGACCGTACTCGCCGGTGCCCGCGGGGGACTACGCGACGGGCGGCAATCACGTGTTGCCAACCGGCGGGTGGGCGAAGTCGACCGGGGGTCTCGGTCTCGAGGCGTTCATGAAGACGGTCACCGTGCAGCGAGTCACGAAAGAAGGACTCGAGCGCTTGGCTCCCACGATCGAGGCGCTCGCCGAACTCGAGGGCATGACCGCGCACAAGGCCACGGCCCGTCGATGAAGCCCGAAGCCCTCGAGGCCTACCAGTGGCCGCCCTCGACCGACGTGATCGCCGAGCGCGTCGGACTCGACCCGCGGTCCATCGTCCGCTTTGACGGTAACGTCGCCGCGACACCGCCGCCGAGCGCGCGACCCGCGGCGTTGGCGAGGGCCCTCGCGGACGTCAACGAGTACGACCGCGGTCGCTACCAAGAGCTGCGTGAGGCGATCGCGCGCCTGCACGGCCTCGACGTCGACCAGGTAGCTCTCGGGGCGGGGAGTGACGAGTTCATCGTGCTGCTCGCGCGCGTCTTCGCCGAAGGCGGCACGATCGCGACCGTCCCGTCGTACTCCTACTCGATGTACCGCTACGCGGCGATCATGGCGGGCGCGACGATCATCGACGACGTGCAAAAGGCCGACCTCGTCTTCGTGTGTCGACCGAACAATCCAACGGGTGAGCTGCCCGACGTACCCGACGTGCCCGGCCAGCTCGTGATCGACGAGGCTTACGCGCAGTACGCCGGGGTCGACGCGTTAGATCGACTGGACGGTGGCGCGATCGTGCTGCGCACGTTCTCCAAGGCCTACGGTCTCGCGGGCGCCCGCGTGGGGTACGCGCTCGCGAACGCGCAGACGACGAGCGTGATCGCGTCGCGTCAGGCGCCGCTCTCGGTGTCGTCGCTGTCGGCGGCGCTGGCCCTCGCCGCACTGTCGACGCCGGTCGACGTCTCGTCGGCACTCGCCGAACGTGACCGGCTCTCGACGGAGCTTGAAGCCCTGGGCCTGAAGCCTCTTCGCTCGTACACGAACTTTCTCTTCATCCCCATGGACGAACCCGAGAAGCTCGTCGAGCAGTTGCTGCACTACGGCGCGGTGACGAGGGCCTACCCCGGTGGGATGCGCGTAAGCGTGCGCGACGAGATCGACAACGACTTCCTTCTGGACGCCCTGCGCGGCGTGCTCTTCGATACGCCCATGCCGCCCTCGACGCTGCGTTTCGAACGCAACACCGCGGAGACGCTGCTCAGCGTGCGACTGCGGGTGCCGGGCCAGGGTCGGGTCTTCGTCAGCACTGGCGCGGGTTTCTACGACCACATGCTCCAGCAACTGGCCTTTCACGCCGGGATGGACCTGCGTCTCGAGGGCGTGGGCGATCTCGAGACGGGCGACCACCACACCGTGGAGGACATGATGCGCACCTTCGGCGAGGCCCTCGATCGAGCACTCGGCGATCGCAAGGGCCTCACGCGCTACGGCGAGGCTCGCGTCCCCATGGACGAAGCGCTGGCGCACGCTGTCGTGGACCTCTCGGGACGCGCGACGGCCGCCATCTCGGTCACGCCCGACGAAGGAATGGTCGCGCACGCGTTCGAGTCCCTCGTCCAGACCGCGCGCATCACCTTGCACGTCACCGCGACGGGCGAGAACGCCCACCACGTCGCCGAGGCCGCGTTCAAAGCAGTCGGACGAGCGATGGCGCAGGCCCTCGTCAAGGACGGATCACTGGTACGTTCCACGAAAGGGTCGTTGTGAGTGTCGTCGTCGTCGACTACGGCGCGGGTAACACCCGCTCGGTGCGCGCCGCCCTTCGACGTCTCGGTCACGCGAGCGTGGTCTCGAGTGACACTTCGGCGATCCGCGAGGCCGAGTTCGTCGTCTTACCGGGCGTGGGCTCGGCGCGCAGCGCCATGCGACACCTGGACGACACCGGCGCCTCGAACGCACTGCGTCAGCGTTTCAGCGAGGGTCGCTCCACGCTCGGCATCTGCCTCGGCATGCAGCTCGCGATGGAGTCCAGTGAGGAGGACGGTGGCGTAAAGGGACTCGGTCTCCTCGAGGGCGACGTCGTTCGATTGAGTGACGGACGCGTACCGCGTCTCGGCTGGTCGATCGTCGAGCCGTGGGGTCAGGCCTACTACTTCGCCCACTCCTACGCCGTGCGATCGACTGACACCGTGGCGAACGTCGAGGGCGTCACGGTCGCCGTGCGTCGCGAGTCGTTCCTTGGTGTGCAGTTCCACCCGGAGAAGAGTGGACCCGCCGGACTCGACTTCCTCGATCAATGCCTCTCGCTCGTCTGATCCCGTGTCTCGACGTCGCGCACGGTCGAGTCGTCAAAGGCGTGAGCTTCGTTGGCCTTCGCGACGTCGGTGACCCGGTGGAGCTCGCCGAGCTGTACAGCGACGGCGGCGCCGACGAACTGGTGTTGCTCGACATCACCGCGACGCCAGAAGAGAGCGCCACGATGACCTCCGTCGTCGAGCGCGTCGCCGACGTGTTGACGATTCCTTTCACGGTCGGCGGGGGCGTGCGATCGGTGGACGACGCGTCGCGCCTGATCGAGTCGGGTGCCGACCGCGTGTCGCTCAACTCCGCCGCGTTGGCGGCCCCTTCGTTGATCACGCAGATCGCCACGCGGTTCGGTTCTCAAGCGGTCGTCGTCGCGATCGACGCCGGCGCCGGCGTCGTGCACACCCACGGCGGACGCGTCGCGACGACGACGGCAACGGTGCCGTGGGCCGTCGAAGCCTGCGAGCGCGGCGCGGGGGAGATCTTGCTGACGTCGATCCGCCAAGACGGCCAGCGCAGTGGCTACGACCTGGAACTCACCGTCGCCGTGCGCAACGCCGTCACGATCCCCGTCATCGCGTCGGGCGGCGCCGGCTCGGCGCGGCACGTCGCGGAGGCTCTTCGCGTGACGGACGCAGCGCTGGTGGCGTCCATCGTGCACGAGAATCCCACGGGTCTCGCCGGTCTTCGCCGAGAGATCGAGGCGCTCGGCATCGAACTACGACCACTGGAGGAGTCCCATGGCTGAAGAACTTCGTGCCGCCATCGTCCAAGACGAAGAGACCAAGCGGGTCTTGATGTTGGGCTGGATGGACGAGGAGGCTCTGGCGCTCACGCGGTCGAGTGGTCTCGTGCACTTCTTCTCTCGTTCGCGCCAAAAGCTCTGGCAGAAGGGGGAGACCTCAGGGAACGTCCTGCACGTCACGGACGTGACCCTCGACTGTGACGAGGACGCGGTCCTCGTGAGCGTGCACGCCGACGGACCGACCTGTCACGACGGCTCGACCTCGTGCTTCACGCCGTGGCTGTGGCGAAGGATCCTGCGACGCCAAGCCGAGAACGCGGAGGGTTCGTACGTGGTTGCGCAGTTGGACGCCGGTGTCGCTCAGAGCGCCCGCAAGGTCGGCGAAGAAGCGGTGGAACTCTGCGTTGCCGCACTCAGCGAAGACGATGAGCGCGTGGTGAGCGAGGCCGCCGACCTCTGGTTCCACTCGTTGTTACTGTTACGAAGTCGCGGACTTGATCCCTCGCTCGTCGACGACGAACTACGTCGACGAGCGCGCTGAACTGAAACTCTTTCACGCGAAACCGCTACGAAAAGTTTGACGTTCATAAGCGAGTACGTCACGTTTAGGTAATGAGGGCATCTTAGAAATGCACCCATGAACCTTCACACCAAAACTAACCATGTCTTACGGAAACGAGTGACGCTCGTAGCCATCGCGGCAACCCTCGCCTCGATGTCCTACGTCGTCTCCGCCGGCACCTCCGGCGCCTCCTCGAATCCAGGCTTCGTCCTGTATTCATCCCAGGGCTACGATCACGCGTCGGTGACTGCCTTTAACGCCACGCACCCCGGTTTCACCGTGACGCTGAACGACAACTCGACCGGTCCGTTGCTCCAGCAGATCCAGGCCGAGGGCAACAACCCCAAGTGGGGTGCGCTCTGGGTTGACGGCGCTTCGGCGTTCGCGCAGCTCGACGGCGAAGGCAAACTGCTTCGCAACAGCGTGCCACCGAAGGCGAAGTTCAACACGCTCGGTCTACAGAACGTGCCTGCGGACAAGAGTTTCACGCCCACGGGCCTCACGGTCACCGGTGCCCTCTGCTACGACTCCTCCCAGATCACCGCGGCGGAGTTGCCGAGCACCTGGCAGCAGCTGGAGACGCCGCAGTTCAAGGGTCTCGTCGGCATGAACGACCCTTCACAGTCGGGTCCGACGTACCCGATGATCGCGGGCATCATGGACTACCTGGGCAAGTACAAGAGCGGTTCGACGGCTAAGGCCGTCTCGGCCGGTGAGAAGTTCTACACGGCGCTGAAGGCCAACGGCCTCGTGGTGAACGCCGTGAACGGTGCGACCATCACGGCCATGGAGTCGCACACCATCTCGATGGCCACCATCCAGAGCTCCGCGTGTTACGGAGCCGCTCTCACGACGTTCCCATCCATGAAGGTGAAGTACCTCAACCCCTCCATCGCGCTACCCAGCGTCATCGGCATCGACGGCAAGACGCCGAAGATCGTTCGCCAGGACGCCCAGAAGTTCGTGGACTGGGTCCTGTCGCCCGCTGGCCAACACGTGATGCAAACCGGTGACCCCCAGGGCGACTCGCTCTTCTGGCCAGTCATCAACGGTGAGAACCCCTCGAACGCCATCATCCCACCGCTGTCGTCGACGCACGCGATTTCGACCAACCCTTACACGTGGGGAAAACTGGAGACGCAAGTCAACACGTGGTTCGACAGCAACATTGTCAACGGCCTCTAAGCCATCTCGATTTTCTAACTCCCCGCTCGGCGCCACGGTTGTCTCCCCGACCGTGGCGCCGAGTGCTATTGAAAGGTAAGTGATGGCGATCGCCGCACTCGAGACGGTCGCTCCCGCGGCGCCGTCGACGACGACGTCGAAGAAACGAGGATCACTCGGGGGAGTGGTCCTCTGGGTCGTTCTCACCCTCCTGATCATCGCGCCGGTCGGGAGTTTTCTCATTTTGGGGGTGAGCCCGCGCGTCTTCCACCAGGGTTCGCAGTGGTTCACCCTCAGTTACGTTCGTCAGGCGTTCTCGAGTTACTTCGGTCGGGGCATCTTCAACTCACTGTGGGTCTCGACGTCCGTCGCGATCCTCTCGGTGAGCATCGCGACGGCGCTGGCGTGGTTGATCCACCGGACCAACCTGGGCGGACGACGGTTCTGGGCCGTCATGATGTGGCTGTTGCTGATGATGCCCACGTGGATGATGACACTCGGTTGGGGCGACCTCTTGCAACCTTTCGGCGCGGCGCAGGCGCTCGGTATCAACACGCATTGGATCTACGGCGAGTTCTTCGGTCCCCTGGGCATCGTGGTGGTCCTCACGAGCGCAGCCCTTCCCTTCGCCTACTTCATTGTCTCCGCTGGTCTCCAGGGGCTCGGTCCCGAGTTCGAGGACGCGGCCCGGATCCACGGTGCCGGGCCGATCCGTAGCCTTCAGACCGTCCTGCCCATCATCGCGCCGGCGTTGCTGAGCGCGCTTGCGATCTGTTTCGCCGAGACGATGAGCGACTTCGGCGTCGCCTTCACGCTCGGGTATCACTCCAACTTCCCGATGGCGACTTACGTGCTCTTCAACGCGATCAGCAACTTTCCGGCCAATTTCTCGGTCGCGGCCGTCATCGCGGCGGTGCTCATCATCTCCACTATTCCCCCCATCATCCTGCAGTCGCGCGTCATGAGGAAGCGCTCCTACGCCGTGCTCTCGGGTCGCACGCGCGCGCCTCGCCGCCGCGAACTGGCGCGAGGCCCACGAGCACTCGCGACCGCGGCCGTGGCGGGGGTCTTCTTCGTGGCGCTCGGCGTGCCGATACTCGGTGCCGTCATCGGCTCGCTCGTGAAGAATCTCGGTATCGACTCGCCGAACGGCGTCCACTTCACCCTGACGTACTACGCGCAGATCTTCAAACCGTCGATTCAGGGTGACAGTTTGGGTGCGCCTCTCCTGCTCTCGAATCAGCTGGGCCTCGTCGTGGCGACCGGTACCGGGGTGTTGGCCGTCATCCTGGCTCGCCGACTCATCGCGAATCCCGGCAGTTGGAGCCAACGTGTCACCGACGTCTTCCTTTTGGGCTCGGTGGCCGTACCTGGTGTCGTCCTCGGCGTGGGGTACATCTTCTTCTACAACCTCAGTTTCATCTCGAACAACGTGATCAGCATCTACAAGACGCTCCCGTTGCTGATGCTGGCGCTCGTGGCGAACGCCGTGCCTGGCCAGACCCGCTTCATGGCCGGTCCGGTCAGTCAGATCCAGCCCTCACTCGGCGAGGCCGCGCGCGTCCACGGGGCTGGTCGAATGCGCGCGTGGCGAACCACGAACCTGCCCCTCATGTCGCGCGTGCTTCTGTGGGGGTGGCTGCTCACCTTCACCAAGACCATCGCGGAGTTGGCGATCTCCCAGATCCTCTATCCACCCAGTCAGGAACCCGCGTCCGTGTCCATCCAGTCCTACTTGGCGAACTTCGCGCCCAATACCGGCACGGCGATGACCGTGCTGACCCTTCTCGAGATGCTCGCCGTGATCGGTATCGCGCTCTCTGTCTACCGACTCGTCACGCCAGCCGGTTGGCGCCGCGTGGGTTGGACCGGGGTGCAATCATGAGTGAGGTGACGAAGCGAGCCGTCGGCGTGTCGATGAGCGGACTCGGCAAGGTCTTCAGTGAAAAGCTCGCCCTCGACGACGTGAGCATTGAGGTCGAACCGGGAACGTTCCTGGTGTTGCTCGGCCCGTCGGGTTCGGGAAAGACGACGCTGTTGCGCTGCGTCGCCGGCATCGAGCGTCCGTCGCAGGGCTCCATATCCATTGGAGGCAACGTCGTCGTCGGCGGCAAGACGTTCCTACCGCCCGAGCGCCGACGTTTGGCGATGGTCTTTCAGGACTACGCACTGTGGCCCCACCTCTCAGTCAGAAAGAACGTCGCGTACCCGTTGGCGACCTCGACCCTCGAGAAGGGTGAACGGACGCGACGCTGCGACGACTTGCTGGAGCGTGTGGGTATCGGTCACCTGGCCGAGCGCTACCCGAATGAACTCTCCGGCGGCGAACAACAGCGCGTGGCGCTGGCGCGCGCCCTGGCCGCCGAGGTGGGTCTCATCCTCTTCGACGAGCCGCTCTCGAACCTCGACGCCGACCGACGCGAGCAGCTTCGCATCGAGATCGCGACCTTGACGCGCGAGGCGGGCATGACCGCGATCTACATCACGCACGATCAGTCAGAGGCGTTCGCCCTCGCCGACCGGATCGGTGTCTTGAACCAGGGCCGACTCGTGCAACTCGACACGCCAGAGAACATCTACCGCCACCCGCACAGCGCCTTCGTCGCGCGCTTCACGGGCGTGGCCGGTGAGTTTCCGGTGCACGTGACGAACGAGCACGGTGAGGGCGTTGTCATGGTGGCCCTACCCTTCGCCGCCGGGCACACGATCGAAGCCTCGACGATCGAGCGCCTCGAGAGCGGCGCCGACGTGCGTCTCTTCGTCCGGTCGTCCGGCGTGTCGTTGGGCGTGCCCTCACGCGACGAGGGGGTTCGCGGGATGATCATCGACGTCGCCTTCAACGGCCGTGGTTACGACCACGTCGTCGACGTGGGCGAAGGGTTCACGCTGACCAAGGTTTTCGCGGCCACGAAATTCGATCGCGGGCAAAACGTTAAAGTTTGTTTCGATCCTTCCGCGTGTTTTGTAATGGATCCAACCAGAGAGGTGTCAAAATAGTGTTAGGCGTCACAGTTTCATCAGGAGTAGTGGTACTGGTTGGTGCGGTCTTTCTCGCCAGCGCGGTGGAGATGATCGAAGCGTTGACCATCGTGTTCGCGGTGGGTCACACGCGGGGCTGGCGTTCCGCCTTCGAAGGGACGATCGTGGCGCTGCTCTGCCTCGGCGCGCTGGTCGCGGCGTTCGGGCCGGCGCTCGTGCACGTGCCCCTGGACGTCCTGCGACTCATCGTGGGCGGCGTGTTGTTGATCTTCGGCCTGCAATGGCTCCGTAAGGCGGTGCTTCGTTCGAGCGGGCTGAAGGCCAAGCACGACGAGGACGAGATCTACCGAGAGACCGTCGCGGAACTTTCGGCCCAGCCGACGAACGCCGGCCGCGACCGCATCTCGTTCGTCATGGCTTTCAAGGGAGTCTTCTTGGAAGGACTCGAGGTCGTGATCACGGTGTTGACGTTGGGAACGTCGGAGCACCGACTCGGTCTCGCCGTCATCGCCGCCGCCATCGCGGTCGTGCTCGTGGGCATCGTCGGTGTCGTCGTCGCGAAACAGCTCTCCAGCGTTCCCGAGAACGCGATGAAGATGGCCGTCGGAGTCCTGCTCGTCAGCTACGGGACGTTCTGGACGGGAGAGGGACTGAAGGTCCGTTGGCCCGGTGGCGACACCATGTTGGTGGGACTCGTCGCGATCTATCTCGCCATCACCTGGCTCTACGTCGCGTGGCTCCGCTCCAGCACCCCCAAGCAGACAAGTGAGGTCTCGGTATGAACAAGCAACCGTCATTCCCGGTTCGAATCGTGAAGGGCTTCGGCATGTTCTGGTGGGACTTCTTGGTCGGCGACACGCCCGAGATCTTCGTCGCGGTCCTTGTCATCATCGGCGTCGTCGCGCTCTTGAGTGAGAGCGGTCACTACAACGTCGCCGCGGAGATCGTCCTGCCGGTACTCGGTGTCGGCACGCTCGGCGCGTCGCTGTGGCGCGCCAAGCGAGCCGCCGGCAAGTAGCGCCTACGCGCCCGCTAACTCGTAGGCGGTCATCGACAAGGAACCCATCTCGTAGCCATCGATGAGCGTCGTGGTGGGCGTGTTCGCCGCCGCCGCGAGCCCAGCGACGTACGCGAGTGGCAAAAAGTGGTCGGGCGTCGGGACGGCGAGCTGATAGTCGGCGTGCGCGCTGGCGGTCCCGAGTCGTGCGGGGTCGTTGGTCATGATCTCGCGCGCCGCGTCGTCGAAACGATGAGCCCAGTCCTTGCCCTCACCGGCCGAGTGCCAGTCGATGAGGCGCAGGTTGTGCACCACGTTGCCGCTCCCGAGTATCAGCACGCCTTCGCTCCGCAGTTCGTGGAGCTTGGTGCCCAGGTTGAAGTGGTAGTCGAAGGGCAACTCGGCGTTGATGGAGAGCTGCAGGACCGGCACGTCGGCCTTGGGGAACATGTGCACGAGCACCGACCAGGTGCCGTGGTCGATGCCCCACGAGTCGGCGTCGAGGCCGACGTAGGTCGGCTCCACGACGTCGATCACTCGCTTGGCCAAATCGGGGTCGCCGGGCGCGGGATACTCCACGTCGAAGAGGGGCTTCGGGAACCCGTAGAAATCGTGGATGGTGCGCGGCGACGTCATGGCGGTGATCGCCGTGATGTTGACGTACCAGTGCGCGGAGATGACGAGGACTGCTTTGGGTTTGGGGATGGACGCGCCGAAGGTCGTCCACGCGTCGGTGTAGCGATTGTTCTCGAGCGCGTTCATGGGATTGCCGTGGCCGATGAACGCGGCGGGCATCAAGTCGGACATGGGACCTCCTAGGAGAATCACAGCGTACCGGGGTCTTTTCGCGAGAAGGCCGCCGTAGCCTGGACCAATGAAGAACGCACGACTACTCGGTGGCGCGATGGTCGCCGCGTCACTCCTCGTCGCCACGGCCACGGCGACGGCGTCCTCGACGGCGACCAATATCGCCTGCGCGAACCAAGTGGTCTCGAAGTGGAGCGTGGCGCGCCTCGCGAACGAGACCATCGCCGTGTCCATCAACGCGGCGAACATCGGTGCTCTGGGACCGGCCGCGCGCGCCGGCTACGGGGGGATCCTCCTCGTGGGCTCGAGCGCTCCCGCGCACTTCGCGGCGATCGTCGCCACGTTGCAGCGCGAGACGCCCGAGAAGTACGCCATGCTGGTCATGACCGACGAAGAAGGCGGCGGCGTCCAACGCTTGTCGAACCTCCTCGTCTCGGCACCCTGGGCCCAGACCATGGGCAGGAACCTGACGCCAGCCCAGATCACCGCTGAGGGCAAGAGGGTCGGGTTGGCGATGATGGCGGCCGGCGTGAACGCCGATCTGGCGCCCGTGCTCGACCTGGACGGTCGCGCCGTCTTCCCGGGCGCGACGGACCCGGACGGCTACCGTTCGTTCGGTGACGTGCCGACGAAGGTCGCGGCGGACGGTGTCGCGTTCATGAACGGCCTGAGCGCCGCCGGGGTCACCGCCGTCGTCAAACACTTTCCTGGACTCGGTGGCTCCACCGGCAACACCGATTTCGGTCCGGCCGCCACGGTGCCCTGGGCGACGTTGAAGACCACCGCCCTCGTCCCCTTCTACGCCGCCGTCAGTGCTGGGGCCACGGCGGTGATGGTGTCGAACGCCAGGGTCCCCGGACTCTCGGCGCTCCCGTCCAGCATCTCGCCCGTCGTCATCCAATTCCTTCGTCAACAGCTCGGCTTCACCGGTTTGATCATGACCGACTCGCTCGGCGCGGGCGCGTTGTCCGCGCTGCACTTGAGCGTCCCCGCCGCCAGCGTCAAGGCGCTCGAGGCGGGCGCCGATCTCACGTTGGCCGGCACGCCGCCGTCCCCGGCCGCCTCCTTGCAACTCGCCCAATCGACGTCGAACGCGATTCAACAGGCCGTGAGCGCCGGCACGCTTCCGCTGGCCACGTTGCAAAGTGCCGCCGCGCAGGTGTTAGCGAACCGAAACCAGCTGACGTGTCCCGTCGCGCCGGTGTGATGGGGTCGTAGCGCCGGCGCGACGACGGTCGACGGCGCCGTTCTAGGGCGCGATAACGGCGAGGACGTCGTCGACGATGGCCTCGGGGCTGAGTCGGACGTCCACGTGCATGCCGCGCTCGTCGGGTTCGAGTGGCTCGAGGATGGCGAACTGCGACGCCACCATCGATTCGCCGACGATCTCGAGCGGTCGGGCGTCGATCCTCTTTCGGATCAACTCCGCTGGGCCATCGAGGGCGACGAAGAACGCGTCAGGCGCGTACTGGCGAAGGACGTCGCGGTACGCCCGCTTGAGCGCCGAACACGCCGTGACGGTGCCGTGGTCGTTCAGCGTCTCGTTCTTGATGCGCTCTCCAACGGCGTGCAGCCACGGGTAGCGATCCTCATCGCTGAGAGGATGGCCGGCGGACATCTTCTCGACGTTCTCGGCTGAGTGAAGCCAGTCCGCGTCGATGAACACGATGTTCAGACGCGCCGCGAGCGCGCGAGCGATGGTGGTCTTGCCCGAACCGGCGACGCCCATCACCACGACCGAACGAGCGAGCGGAGTGCTGACGTCGCTAGTGGTCACCTCGACTCGACCGTCGGCGTCGTTCGCACGGCGCTCAGCGACTCGTTCGTTTCGCCGACGGCGCGCGTTTCGCCAATGCCTTCGTGGGTCTCTTCTTCTCTCGCACCAGGCGTTCGACGAGCGTGCGCACTTCTTCTGGTGGGAAGTTCAACGTCGCGTCACCCACCGTGAACTCAACGCGTTGCCACGACGCGCCCTCGGACACGAACGGCCGCGCGAAGGTCCAGATCTGGTCCTCACGAGCGATGGCGAGGGCGCGCGTACGCAGTTCCTTCACCCCGACGTTGAGGCGCAGATGCATCATGGGCGACTGCACCGGGTAGGGAAGCACTTCGACACCGGGGAGATCGTGGAGCACCTTGCCGATCGCGACGGCGTGCCGGTAGTACTTCGCCATGAGGGGCAGACGTCGTTCCAGCGCCGAGAGTGCCGACGCGGCGTAGGGCCACAGGCCGAAGAGCCGCCCGCCGTGTCGCGTGCGCCACGTCGAGACTTCGTCGATGAGATCCCTCTCTCCCGCGACACAACAGCCACTGATCCCGCCGAGACCCTTGTAGAACGAGACGTACACCGAGTCGAAGAGCGCGGCGATCTCCGCGGGCGACCTCTTGTAGTACGGCGTCGACTCCCAGAGTCGCGCGCCGTCGAGATGAACGGCGGCGCCACGTTCGCGTGCCCACGTGACTTGGGCGTTCAACTCACGCCACGTCGGCAACACGCCCCCCAGGTCGCGCTGGGGCAACTCGATGAGGAGTGCCCCGACGGGTTCGTGGACCTGCTCGAGACTCGCCACGGAGAGCGGTTCGTTCCGCGGACCAACGGGTATCGCGAACAGATCATGCAGTCGTTGGTAGGCGCGTTCCTCGTGCGTGTCGAGGTGGCACGCGGGATGGAACGCAATGGTCTTCGATCCACGTCGCTCACCGTGCACCCGTAGAACGATCTGTTGGGCCATGGTCCCGCTCGGCAGGAAGATCGCGGCGGGCTTGCCGAGCAGTTCGGCGACCCTGGCTTCGAGCTCCTGTACGACCCCGCCAACGCCGTAGTAGTCGATCTCGGTGTCAAGGGGTATGAGGGTAAGGAGATCCTCCACCGTGCGTGGTCCATTGCCGCCCAGGAAGCGAGTGCACGAGCGCATCACCGATTCAGCCTCGAGGTCGCGCGTGAACGCGGGTGGGTCGTGGCGAGGTGTTCGCCGTGTCGACGGCGCGTCGGGTCCACTCATCGGACTCATCCTATTGAGGACTCGCTCAGTCGTCGGCGCGCGTTGACCGAAACTGACCGTTCTAGGTACAGTGGCTCGTAGAAGGAAATCGGTCGGCGGAGGACTCAGTTCGCCAGACCTCGTGCCTACCCAGAAAGGTTGGATGAACAATGTCGAGAAACCCGTACGAGGACCTGCCGGACCTTCCTACGTTTCAACTGACGTCCGATGACTTAGTGGACGGCGCGATCTTGGCCAAGGCGCAGGTGAGTGGCATGATGGGCGCCGGCGGAACGGACACGTCGCCTCAGCTGTCGTGGAGCGGCTTTCCCGCGGAGACGAGGGGATTCGCCGTCACGATCTACGACCCCGTCGCACCGACCGCGTCCGGGTTTTGGCACTGGGCCGTCGCGGACATTCCCGTTTCGACGACGTCACTTCCCGCGGGCGCTGGTGACAGCGACGGCAGCGGCCTGCCGGAAGGCGCAATTCAGCTGGCGAACGACGCGGGTATGAAGCGTTACGTCGGCGCCGCGCCGCCTCCGGGTCACGGCGTGCACTACTACTACGTCGTGGTCCACGCCGTTGACGTGCCGACCTTGGACCTTCCAGAGGGCGCGACGCCCGCGTACTTGGGATTCAATCTCTTCACGCACGGCATCGCGCGCGCGATGCTGGTTGGCACGTACGAGCAAGTGTGGAGCGATCACGCCGTCTGAGCCGCCAACGTCGTTGCGCAGAGTACGCGCAACGCCCGGGTCCTCATGGTCAGCGCCAGTCGCCACGGTCGCGTGTCGTTGCGCGAATCGTCGCTCGTCGTGAACCCGTTGTGAATCGCTGCGTCGCCGGGCTCTGTCGGTGGTGAACCCGTAAGGTCATGGCTGGACGAAGATCGGATTTAGACTCCAGACGTCTTCGCGTACGTAACGGATGAAAGTGAGCGCTGTCTGAGCGATCTCGACGATGAACTCCAAGTCCTGCACCAATTGCTTGAGGCGATGCCTGACGGAATTGCTGTGCTCGACGACCACGGGGTCATTCGCGATCTCAATTTTTGCCTGGCGACCCTGACGGGCTTCGCACGCGACGAACTCATCGGCCACGACGTCGAGTCGCTCGTACCAGAGCGCGAAAGGGCGAACTTCTCACGCCAACTCGACGAGTACCGCCCGGAGATCGGCGTGCGTGAGATTGAAGCCGCCGAGAACGTAAAGCTGCTGCGCCGAGACGGCGATGAAGTCGCGGTCGACGTGCGTCTTTCGCCACTCGACCAGGGCGGTCGAACGTGGACCATCGTCACCGTGCAAGACACCGCTGCCAAGGAGAAGGCGCGAAGGGTGTTGTCGGACTCTGAACGTCGGTTCCGGCTCGCCTTCGAGGACAACATGGCGCCGATGATCTTCACCGATATGGGGGACCGGATCATCGCGGCGAACGACGCGTTCTGTCAGATGCTCGGTTTCGACCGCGAAGAGCTCCTCGGCTTCGACTCCAAGCCCTTCACGTACCCCGACGACCTAGGCATCACCGAAGAGTCGCACCGAAGGATCAGCCACGGAGAGGCGGAGCAAGTTCGTTACCTGAAGCGCTATCTCCACAAGAACGGGTCGTTGATCGTGGCCGAGGTGTCGAAGTCGCGCGCTCGCGATGAGAACGGAGAGACGCTCTACTACGTGATCTCGGAGCGAGACGTCACCGAGTCGGTGAAGAAGGACCAGCTACTCACCTTGATGTCCGCGGTGAACAAACTCGCGATCCACGTCTCGAGTGAGGCCGTCTTCTTGCAAGAACTGTGCGACGTGTTGGTGGAGGAAGGCGGGTTCGCACTCGCGTGGATTGGCACGCCTTCGCAAGTCGTCGACGGCGGCGTGGACGTCGCCGTCGCCTCCGGAGCCACTGACTACCTCTCCAACGACCTTGTCTCTTGGCACGGAACCAAGGAGAGCGGGCTCGGTCCGACGGGGACCGCCCTACGCACGGGCGAGAGCCAGATCGTCCATGACATGACGAGTGACGCCTCGTACTCGCCGTGGCGTGAACGCGCAGCAGAATTCGGCTTTCGCTCGTCGGTCGCCATCCCCGAGGAGATCGACTTTCAACGAGCGGTGCTCAACATCTACAGCCGGGAGTCCCAAGCATTCGACGAGTCGACCGTGAAGGGACTCGAAGAGATCGTCCGTGAGTCGAAGTTCGCCATCACGCACGTGCGCTCGGTGAAGAACACCGAGGCGGCGCTGGAAGAGACCATGCTCACGATGAGTGCCTTGAAGGAGGCTGAGGAGACGCTCGCTAAATCAGAGCAGCGGTTTCGCATCGCCTTCGAGAACAACATGGCGCCGATGGTCTTCAGCGATCACGACGACATCGCGATCGACGTCAACGAAGCGTTCTGCCGGTTGGTGGGCTTCACCAAGGAAGAACTCATCGGTCACGACTCGAAGCAGTTCACGTACCCGGAGGACGTTGGCATCACGGAGGAGACGCACCTTCGCCTGACCTCGGAAGAGACGAGCAACGCGGTGTACACGAAGCGCTACCTTCGCAAGGACGGCCGGGTCATCGTCGCGGAAGTGTCGAGGTCAGCGGCGAGGGACGACGACGGCAAGGTCCTGTACTTCATGAGTTCCGAGCGCGACGTCACCGAAGAGCTCGCCCTCACCGCGCAACTCTCTCACCAAGCGCTCCACGATCCTCTGACGGGACTCGCGAACCGGACGCTCTTCGAGGACCGACTCTCCCAGGCGTACGCGAGGGTGATCCGCCAGGCCGGATTCGCCGCCGTGTTGTCCTTGGACCTCGACGACTTCAAGGGTGTCAACGACACCCACGGACACCTCGTGGGCGACCAGCTGCTGGTCGGGATCGCGCGTCGTCTCGAACTGGTGACGCGCTCCACTGACACGCTGTGCCGCCTCGGCGGTGACGAGTTCTTGTACTTGGCCGAAGGACTCGAGTCAGCGGCCGAAGCCGAAGAGGTAGCCGATCGACTTCTCGACGTGATGACCGAGCCCTTCACGTTCAGCGACTTCGAGATCGAACAACGCGTGAGCATCGGCGTCGTCGTGTTCGACGAGACCAACGCGAACTACCGCGAGACGGTGCAAGGTGCCGACGTCGCCCTCTACGAGGCCAAGCGGCTGCGACGGGGACGCCACGTCGTGTTCGACCCGAGCATGCACGAACACGCGATCAACCGGTTCTCTCTCATTCAGGAGCTTCGCCACGCGCTCCAGGCCGGTGACCTCTCGATGCACTACCAGCCGATCGTCGATCTCGCCACGTCGGAGGTGATTGGTTTCGAGGCCCTGATGCGGTGGCAGCACCCGGAGAAGGGATGGATCGCGCCCGACGTGTTCATACCCTTGGCCGAACAGAGCGATCTCATCATGGACCTCGGAGTCTTCTCGCTCAACGACGCGGTCGCCGCCGCGAGCACCTGGCGATCGTCGAATCCGTTGGTCGCGGACCCCTACGTCACCGTGAACCTGTCGGCACACCAGTTCCATAACCAAGGTCTTCTCGCCATGGTCGAGAACGCCCTCGCGTCGAGTGGACTCGCGCCCGAGCGTCTCATCATCGAGATCACGGAGCGCGTGGCGCTCCTTGACGCGACGGAGACCATGAGCACGATGAGCCAGCTCCGTCGCGTCGGCGTCGGCATCGCGCTCGACGACTTTGGCACCGGGTACTCCTCGCTCTCGTACCTGGCGCTGCTGAGCCCCTCGATCATCAAGATCGATCGCTCCTTCGTGAGCCCAACCCAGCCCAACGAGCAGGTGGGTACTCTGCTCGAAGCGATCGTCTCACTTGGCCGCAAGCTCAACACGACGGTCCTCGCCGAGGGGATCGAGACGGCGGAACAGTATGAACGACTGAGCGAACTCGGCTGCCAGCTCGGCCAGGGTTACTTGATGTCGCGGGCCGTCGTGGCTGGTGACGTTGCTCGGATCCTCAGGCAACCGCCCGGGTTTTGGGAAGAGTGAGTCCGTCGCGTGACTCAGAGGTAGTGAGGCGGCGTTTCGTCTCGATCGTGACGCAAGCGCGTCAACTCGGCCTTTAGGCGCGCGATCTCCTCGCGGAGCGATCGAATGACGTCGTCGCGTTGCTCATCGTGAGAGTCGTCGTTCGCCACCGCTCCACTTTTGCACACGGATACGCGCACGATGGCGGGCACGTGTCGGGTGGCGATTGTGTAACGGCGTTACCGATACGACCACGTCATCGTCGGCTGTAGAGTTCGACGAGGTTCTGATCTAGAGAGGGCGGCACGTGAATTTCTGCCTTCGTTGTGGGACTCGTGTCGAAGGTGCCTTCTGCGCCAACTGCGGCGCGTCGACCTCGCTTGACGGTCACGTCGCCGCGCCGCGTGAGCTCGGCCCGCAGGGTCCGCCGTTGGCGGTAGCGGCGTCGCCACTACCCGTGCCGGTCCCCGCCGTCGCACCGGATCCGGCTGCCACGACCACCGTCGGTGACGTTTCGCTTCCCGTGAACGAGTCAGGGAACATCGTCGGGGGACTTCCCCTCGGTCGGGCCCGGCGTTCGCTGGTCCTCGAGACCAGGTGGGTGATGGTCGCGTTCCTGACGCCGGTGGTGATGTCCGCCGTCCTCGTCTTCGCCGAACACGTCTCGGGCGTCGGCGACGTCTCGAGGTTCCCGTCCATTGTCCATGGTCATCCGGTGACGAACATGGTCCTCGGCATCTTCGCGTACGCACCCGTAGCGGCCACCGTCCCTCTCGCGCTCTTTCTTCTCTCGAGGACCGGTCAGGACCGCGAAGTCTTGGGCCTTGGCGTACCGCGCTTCAAGCGGGACATCTTTCCCGGGCTGGGTCTTGGCGCGGCGGCGTTCGGTTGCGAGATGGTGATCTTGATTCCCTTCGCGCAGTTCATGGTCAATCATCGATCGCTCTTCGTCAGCGTCACGACGCAACACGTACCGAAGTACTACGTCATATGGGGGCTCGTCATCTCGGCCGTCACCGCCATCACTGAAGAGGTGCTGGTGAACGGGTACCTCATCACCCGACTGGGTCAACTGGGATGGACGCCACGAAAATCACTCATCTTGAGTCTCATACTTCGCACGAGCTACCACGTGTACTACGGCATCGGCTTCATTCTCACGGTGCCCTTCGGCTTCTTCGTGACCCGGTCCTTCCAGAAGCACCACAAGCTCAACCGACCGATCGTGGCTCACTTCCTCTTCGACGCCATCCTCATCACCATCTCGATACTTCGTTAGGAACGTGACGACGGAAAGACGGAGGGGGACCCCGTCCCTTTGTAAGGTGTGAAAGTCCCGACGACAATGGAGATCGAGGTATCGACCGTGCCGCACTGTTCAAACTGTGGGACCGAGGAGCTGGTGGATCAGAAGTTCTGCAGCGTCTGCGGCACGCCGACGTCCCTCGCGCCCGGCGTCGAGACGCCGCTGCCGTACTTTCCGATGGACGCCGTGAGGCCGACCACGATCGACGATCTCGCCGGCTTTTGGTGGCGCGTGTTGGCCTACTTCGTCGACGGCGTCATTCTCCTCGTCGTCGTCGCGGCACCGCTGAGAGGCTTGCATCTGACGTACTACGCCACGCAGATCCTCAACGTGCTTGCCGCGTACTTCTACGTCTCGCTCTTCATCGGACTCCGCGGTGGTCAGACGATCGGCATGATGATCGTTCGGATTCGCTGCGTGAACGCCGCCGACGAGGGCCCCGTGACCCTGCAACAGGCGTTCCGTCGTACGGCGCTCTACTGCGTGTTACTACTCATAGGCAGTTTGTACCGCGTCCACACGTACGTCGATCCCTCGACGCTCCAGACGAAGTCGTACGCGAATCAGGTGTTGATCTTCTGGGCCCTGCTCGTCCCGTACTCCCTCGACCTCTTGTGGGCCGCGTGGGACAAGAAGAATCAGACGCTCCACGACAGATTCGCGAAGACCATCGTCATACGGCCCTCACGCGTCCTCATCTGACGGCGCCGCGTCTCTCCGGCTTAAGGAAAGAGCCCTCGAAGTTCTGTCGCCTCAGCGATGCGCTCGACGCCCACGATGAGCGCGGTGTCGCGTAGTGGCATGGCCAGTTGATCGTGCCGCTCCCATACTGAGTCGAACGCATCGTGCATGGTCTTTTCGAGTCGCTGGCGAAAGAGCTCGCCCTCCCACATGAAACCTTGAAGGTCCTGCGCCCATTCGAAGTACGACGCGACGACCCCGCCGGCGTTCGCCAAGACATCCGGCACGACGGGAATGTTGCGACTGGTGAGGATGGCGGCGCCCTCACCCGTGGTCGGGCCGTTGGCGGCCTCGACCATCAACGACGCGGCCATGGTCTCGGCGACCTTCTCCGTGATCACACCGCCGAGCGCGGCGGGAATGGCGATGTCGCTCGGCAGCGTGAAGAGTTCGTCGGCGTGGATCTCCTCGCTGCCCGGGTAACCCATGATCGACTTGGCGTCACTAAAGTGCAGCGACATCTTCTCAGGGTCGATCCCGTCGGGCACGTGGATGGCGCCGTGGATGTCGGCGAGACCGACGACTCTCATGCCGCGCTCGCTCAGGAGTCTGATGAGTGGCGCGCCGACCTTGCCGTAGCCCTGGATGACGACGCGCTCTCCTTGGGGGCTTCGATTCAGCTGCTTCAAGAGCGCGATGGTGCAGATCGTCACGCCCAGTGACGTCGCGCCCGCGTGGCCGAGTGAGCCGCCGATGGCGAGCGGCTTGCCCGTGACGACACCGGGCATGTTGTGCCCGGCCAACATCGACACGGTGTCCATGATCCAACTCATCACCTGCATGTCGGTGTTGATGTCCGGCGCGGGGATGTCGCGGTCAGGCCCGATCATGGGAGAGATGGCGAAGGCGTAACGACGGGTGAGCCGTTCGAGCTCCGCGTGCGAGAGCTTCGAGGGTTCGACCTTGACGCCACCCTTGGCGCCACCGTAGGGAATATTGACCACGGCGCACTTGATCGACATGTCCGCACTCAGCGCGGCGATCTCGTCGACGTTCACGCTCGGGTGAAAGCGGATGCCGCCCTTACCGGGTCCGCGCGACGTGTTGTGTTGAATGCGCCAGCCGGTGAACATGTCGATCTCGCCTGAGTCCATGCGCACCGGCACCGCGACCTCGAGGATTCGCTCGGGGGTGACGATGCGTCGGATCATTCCCTCGTCGAGGCCGAGGACCGCTCCGGCTTTTTCGATCAAGGAAGTGACGTGAAGCCACGGATTGAATTCTTCAGGGTTTGCTTCGTGAGGACGCGTGACCACGGTCCACCAACCTTTGTGATGGGAAAGCGCCGTTGCTTTCCCTGCCAGGTTAGGTGCGTCGGACCCGCGCGAGGGGCCACTCGGCGTCTTTCTCACGCCGGGGCGTCAGATACTGTGACACTCAGCGGGTGAAAGGTCGGCCATGAAGATCACGACGATGATGGGCTACGCCGGCGGCTTCAAAAAGGCCGCGCGAGAGGTCGCCGACATGGAAAAGGCGGGTCTCGACCTCGTGTGGGTCGCCGAGGCGTACGGCTTCGACAGTCCCTCGCTCATGGGGTACCTCGCGGCACTGACCGACAAGGTGGAGATCGGCGCCGCCATCTTGCCCATCTACACCCGAACTCCGACCTTGCTCGCCATGACCGCGGCGGGCATCGACGCGCTCTCGGACGGCCGCTTCCACCTGGGTCTCGGCGCCTCGGGACCCCAGGTCATCGAGGGTTTTCACGGTGTCGCGTACGCCAACCCACTGGGGCGCACCCGCGAGATCGTCGAGATCTGTCGCGACGTGTGGCGCCGCGAGGCGCCGCTCGTGCACCAGGGTAAGAACTTCACGCTGCCGTTGCCCCCCGAGCAAGGGACCGGGCTCGGCAAACCCCTCAAGATCATCGCGCACCCCGTGCGAAGCGAGATTCCCGTCTGGATCGCGTCGCTGGGTGAGAAGAACGTGGCCTTGACGGCCGAGATCGCGAACGGGTGGCTGCCCATCCTCTTCATCCCCGAGCGTGCCGCCGACGTCTGGGGGAGCGCGCTCGCCAGCGGACACGCGAAGCGCGACGCGGGCCTCGGGGAACTGATGATCAACGCCGGTGGGATCCTCGCCATCGGCGAGGGTGACGACGTCACCGCACTACGAGAGTTGCAGCGTCCGATGGTCGCGCTCTACGTCGGTGGCATGGGCGCCAAGGGCAAGAACTTCTATAACGAACTGGCTGTTCGCTACGGATTCGAGAAAGAGGCGGAGATCATCCAAGACCTCTATCTGGCCGGGAACAAGCGCGAGGCGGAAGCGGCGGTGCCGAGCGAGTTCCTCGAACTGACGACGCTCTGCGGGCCGAAGACCTACGTCCAAGACCGCGTCGAGGCCTTCCGCGCGGCCGGCGTCACGCACCTTCAGGTCCATCCGATTCCTTTGGAGGGCCAGAGCGCGACGAGTTTGATCGCCACGGTGAAAGAGATGCTCTAGGTGCCAGCGCGCGTCGCGTCGCGTCCGCCCGAGGCGAGCCACGCTTCGTACATGGTGGCGTAGGCGCCGCCCAGTCGCAGGAGTTCTTGCGGCGTACCCATCTCGATGATGCCGCCCTCGTCGATGACGACGATGCGGTCGGCCCGCTGGGCGGTCGTGAGTCGGTGCGCGATGAGGATGGCGGAGCGACCTTCGAGGAGTCGGTCAAGGGCGCGTTCGATGACGGTCTCACTGCGAAGGTCGAGCGAAGACGTCGCCTCGTCCAAGATCAGCACGCGAGGTCGCGCCAAGAAGGCCCGCGCGAGGGCGAGCTGTTGGCGCTCACCGGCCGAGAGCGTCTGTCCGCGTTCGTGCACCGGCGTGTCGAGACCGTCGGGAAGTCGATCGACGAGGTCGCGCAGTCCCACCACGTCGACGGCCGTCTCGATGTCCTCGTCGGTGGCGTCGAGACGGCCGAAGCGCAGGTTGGTGCGGATCGACCCGGCGAACAAGAACGGCTCTTGCGGCACGACGCCGAGCTGGGAGCGAAGGGATCGGAGCGTCACGGTCCGTACGTCGATGCCGTCGACGAGGACTCGTCCCGCCGTCGGGTCGTAGAAGCGGTTGGCGAGTTTCGCCATGGTGGACTTGCCCGCGCCCGTGGGACCGACGAAGGCCACCGACTCGCCGGGTTCGATGACCAGGTTGACGTCGTGCAGGACGGTCGTCTCGGCGGTGTAGCCAAAGCTCACGTTCTCGAAGGTGATGCGACCTTCGATCGCTGGTAAGACCGTGGCGTTCGGCACCTCGTCGACGGAGGGCGGCGTCTCCAAGAGCTCGCGCAGCCGGATAATCGACGAGCGGCCTTGCTGCAGGCTGTTGTACTGCTGGACGAGTAGTTGGATGGGCGCGAAGAAGCGGTTCAGGTACAAGAAGAAGGCGATGAGGTAGGCGACGTTCAATTGGTGGTTCAACACCATGCGCCCACCGATACCGAGCAGGAGCGCCTGACCGAGGATGCCGATCATGAGCGTGGAGGGTCCGTAGATGGCGTTGACCCGCCCGGTGTAGACGTTGGCGTCGCGGTACGCCCCGACGACGTGACGGTGATTGCGGATGTTGCGCCGTTGTCGGTTGTTGGCCGTCACGACGCGAATGCCGTAGAGCGACTCGGAGAGGTCGGCCAGCACGAGGGCGATGCGGTCACGACTGAGCAAGTATCCCTTCTCCGACGCGTGGTGGAACCACACGGTGAACACGAACAAGAGCGGCACGATGAGCAGCACGGTCCACGCGGCGAGTTCGACGTTGGTCTTGAAGAGGATCGCGGTGATGACGACCATGGTCAGCCCTTGCAGGGCGAACTGACTGATGCCGTCCTGGACGAGTTGTTGCAGGTTCTCGACGTCACTGGTCATGCGGCTCATGAGGACGCCGGCCTTCTCCTCGGTGAAGAAATCGAGACTCAGTCGTTGGAAATGGGTGAAGACACGGATGCGAAGGTCGTGCATGACGCGCGAGGAGAGCTTTCCCGTCACCTCGACCTGGAGACGCTGAAAGTAGACGCTCACGAGGGCCAAGACGAGGTAGATGATCGCGCACGCGGCGATGACTCTCAAGTCACGGTGACCCGGCTCCATGCCGTTCTTGATGGCGTACTCGGTGAGGAAGGGGCCGGCCTGCAGGGTCAGACTCGTGATGATGACGAGGAGCGATCCCGCGACCACCCACTTCGGGTACACCTTGATGAGGTTCGGCAGCGTCAGTCGCTCGCGCTCCTTCTGGCTGGGCAGCTGCGTGAAGTGGACGTCGGACTTCGGGTGTTCGGGCTCACTGGCGAGGAGCTTCGTCGCCTCTGCCATCAGCTCCGTGGGTATGCCTCCGAAGGGCAGACCCGCACGGCCGCTCGCCTCGGACGCGCTGCCGCCGAACATCCCTCCGCCGCCACCGAAGCCGCCGCCCCAACCCATTAGGAGGACTCCGCGCCGGTCGCTTGCGCGAGGATCTCGGAGTAGAGCGGGACGTTGGCGAGGAGGTCCTCGTGCGTGCCGCTCGCGACGACGTGACCCTCGTCGAGCAAGAGGACTCGAGTAGCGAGGGCGATCGTCGAGATGCGGTGCGCGATGACGATGGTGGTGCGTTGGGTGAGGAGTCCCTTCAGGGCTTCGTAGATGCCCGACTCCACGTGGACGTCGATGGCGCTCGTCGCGTCGTCGAGTATGAGTATCGGCGGATTGAGCAGCAGCGTGCGGGCGATGGCGATACGTTGGCGCTGGCCCCCGGACAAGGTGTAACCCCGTTCGCCGACGACGGTGTCGTAGCCCTCGGGCAAGCGAATGATGAAGTCGTCGGCGTTCGCCGCTCGCGCCGCCGCCTCCACCTCTTCGAGGGTGGCGTCGGGCCGACCGTAGGCGATGTTCTCGCGAATCGACACCGAGAAGAGAAAGGGTTCGTCCAGGACGACGCCGACGTTCTCGCGAAGCGAATGCAGCGTGAGATCTCGCAGGTCGTGGCCGTCAATGGAGACGGCGCCACCACTGACGTCGTAGAAGCGAGTCATGAGGCGCGCAACGGTGGACTTTCCAGAACCGGTCCGGCCGACGAGGGCGACGGTCTCACCGGGCTCGACGCGCGCGTTGAAGTCCGTCAATATCTCGACGCCGTTGCCGTACGTGAAGTCGACGTGGCTGAAGTCGATGGCGCCTTTCGCGTCGACGAGGTCGAACGCGCCGGGACGGTCCACGATGTCGGGATTCTCGTCCAAGATCTCGAAGATGCGTTCGGCGCTCGCCTTCGCGCGTTGTCCCATCATCACGAGTTGGCCGAGCATCATGAACGGAGCTTGGAGCATCAACAGATACGCGTTGAACGCGAGGATCTGGCCGATCTTGAGATCGCGTTGCAGCACCATCCAGCCGCCGAAGAACAAGACGAGGGCGAGGCCGAGCTGGGGCAGGTTCTGCACCCACGGACCCCAGACCGCTCGAATGTTGGCGTCCTTTATATAGGCCCACGCCACGCGCTCGGCGGCGTCGGCCAGACGGTTGATCTCCGCCTCTTCCTGGGCGAAGGACTTCACGACGCGGACACCGTTCACGTTCTCGTCCACGACGGTCGCGACCCCGGCCAAGCGAGCTTGGGTGATCCACGAGATCGGGAACATGACCTTGCGCATCTTGATCCCCACGACGTAGAGGATCGGCATGACGACCATGGCGAGCAGCGCCAGCTTCCAGTTGATGACGAGCATGAAGCCAAAGGCGATGACGCCGATGAAACACTGCACCACGATCAAGGGCGCGAACGTCGAGTACATCTGCACGCTGCGGATATCGCTGTTGGCCCGGCTGATCAGTTGGCCGGATTGGACGCGGTCGTAGAAGCTGAACGAGAGCCACGTGAGGTGCTCGTAGATCAACGAGCGCAGGTCCGCCTCGACGTTGTACGCGGTGGCGTAGACGTACTGCCGCGAGATCATGCCGGTCACGCCCGCGAGGAGTCCCACGATGATGAGGGCGATCACGTCGCCGTGCAGTGAGTTGAGGTGTCTCGCCAGCGTGTTATCGATGTCGGCACTCAACATGTTGGGGACGAGAACTTGGAAGATGAGGCTCACGAACGAGAGGCCGATCGCGAAGATGAACGTGGCGCGATGCGAGGCGATGACGGGTAGGACGCGTCGCCACCACGGCAGCCTTTGATCGCGCGATATCTGCGCGCGCGGACCCGGGTACTTCGAGGTCACCCCGCCGAGGGGATTGGAATCACTCTCTCGAACGCGCGCGCCGCGGTCCGAAAGAGAAGAAGACATCAAGCAATTCTACTGACTTGGGTGTCACGCTCGACCGGGAGCCCCGGGCTGAGACGGCCATTCTTGCTCGAACGTGACGACGGTGAGTATCGGAACAGTGGGCGCCGTCGCGCACTCGACGTCAGCTCTCGACCTTGGCTCTACCCGGCGACTGAATTTGAATTCGGCGTAGTGTGACCTCGTGGATTCACTACTCGTACTCGAACATCCCGTCGTCGCCGACAAAGTCCGCCAACTCAGAGACGTACGAACCACCAACGCCGACTTCTTGCGACTGGCGGGAGAGATCTCTCGCTTCGTCGCCTACGAGGCCTTTCGTGACTCGCCCGTCGCGGCGACGACCGTCGACACGCCGGTCATGAAGGGCGCGCCGGCGCTGCGCATCAGTTCGGAGTACCTCATCGTGCCCATCCTGCGCGCGGGTCTTGGCATGAGCCCCGCGGTGCAAGAAGTGCTGCCACTGCACCGCGTGTGTCTCGTGGGACTTCGCCGAAACGAAGTGACACTGATGCCCGACGTCTACCTCGACGGGCTCCCCGAGTCGCTCGCGGGCGTGCACGTGGTGATCTGTGACCCGATGCTCGCGACCGGCGGCTCACTCGACTGTGTGCTCGAGATGCTCCGCGAGCGCGGCGCGGGCGAGATCACGGTGCTCTGTCTCATCGCAGCGCGGCCCGGCGTCGAGTTCGTGTTGTCGCGCCATCCCGGGATCAACATCGTCGCGGCCGCCCTCGACGCCGAGCTGAACGACGTGGGGTACATCACGCCCGGTCTCGGCGACGCGGGGGACCGGCTCTTCGGACCGCCGGCTCGCTGACGGCTAGAGGCCGATGTCCTCGTTCCACAGTTCGGGGTGCGCGTCGATGAACGTCTTCAGCAGCGTCGTGCACTCGGGGTCCTCGAGCAGGACGATCTCAACGCCGAGTTCCTTCAGCCACTCGTGACCACCGTGGAAGTTCTCGGACTCGCCAATGACGACGGCGCCGATGTTGAACTGACGAACGAGTCCTGAGCAGTACCAACAGGGCGACAACGTGGTCACCATGACGCATTCGGGGTAGTCGCGGCGCCGACCAGCTTTGCGAAACGCGTCGGTCTCGGCGTGCACCGACGCGTCGTCTTCTTGCACGCGACGATTGTGGCCCGAACCGAGGAGCGTCCCGCCTCGAGAGAAGAGCGCCGCACCGATGGGGATACCGCCTTCGCTCAGTCCGAGGAGCGCTTCGTCGTAGGCCGTCGCCAGCATCGTTTGCGCAAGTGAAGTCTCGAGGGGCGCTCGGGGTGTCGTCACGAAGTAAGTATGCTCCAGCACCGTGACCAGGGGCAGCTATTCCGTCGACATCGGATCGCAGCGCGTCGATCTCCCCGTCGTCTCACTGAACGAGAATCTCGCGCTCGCGCTCTTGATCACGGTCGACATGGGCGTCTCGTTCATGGCCAAGGCCGGCGAAGAGCTGGCCGACGTGCTCGCGCCCTACGACGTCGACGTCGTCGCCACCGTCGCCACGATGGGTATACCCCTGGCCGTTGAAGTCACGCGTTCTCTCGGACTCGATCAGTACGTCGTCTTGCACAAGACGCCCAAGATCCACCTCGCGGACGCCGTCACCGAAAAGGTCCGCTCCATCACCACCGACGTCGAGCAACGACTGCTCTTCGACCGAGCCCGCGTCCCCGACGTCGAAGGTAAGCGCGTCGCTATCGTGGACGACGTCATCTCGACCGGCGCGTCGACCGGCGCGTCGCTTCGACTCTTGCGAGGCGTGGGCGCGGATATCGTCGTCATCGGCACGTTGGTCACCGAGGCGGGACTGTGGCGTACGGCACTCGGTGACGACGCCTCGAAGGTCCGGGCGCTGGGATCGATTCCCGTGTTTCGTCCTGACGGTTCGGGTGGGCTCGTCGAGGACTGGAACGGCTGAACGACGCCCACTGCTTCGGGTCGGACTCGGTCGCGACCCGAAGTGGTGGGCGATTCGTTAGTTGACTGTTTCGAGCTCTCGTTGGCGCTGCACCTGACGTTCGACGGTGTGGGTGAACTTCTCGAGGACGAAGTACACGAGTCCGGCGATGATGATCCCGGCGAAGACGGAGAAGTCAGCGCCGCCGAACCAACCGGCGGTGCACACGCCGTGCGTGAGCGTGCCGGCGCACGCGCCGCCGTAGTGATTGGAGACCGGCGTCATCCAGTGAAACGGGAAGTTGACGGGCGGCGGTGCTTTGGAGAAGGCAAGTGTCGCGCAGACGACGCCGACGACGAAGGCGATGATGCCGTTCCAGTTCACGCCGCTCTTGCCGACGTAGTACAGGCTCCCCGAGTCGCGGCGCTGCAATTCGGCGGCGTTGTAGCGATACTTGCGCAACAGCCAGTCGACCATCATGATCGCGAACCACGGCGCGATCCACACGATGATGACACCGACGAACTCTTTCATGTAGAGCGAGAACGTGGACTGGAACTCGGCCCAGATCGTGAGCGCGCAGGCGAGGATCGAATCCAACACGACCGCCTGGTAGCGCTTCAAACGAAGTCCCATGGCCTGGAGCGAGACACCCGAGGAGTAGAGGTCGAGCGAGTTGATGCCGAAGAGTTGCACGATGGCGAACAACAAGAACAAGACGATCACCCAACTCGGGATGAAGGATTGGTTGCGCAGCGCTTCGAAGGGATTCGCGCCGTTCCAGGCGGCCGCCTGCGCCTTGTTCGAGAGGAAGGTGAACGTCGCGGCGCCCAGCACCATCATGAAGATCTCTGGGATGGCTGTGCTCACGAAGATCCAGCCCACGACGGAGCTCTTCTTCGCGTCGCGCGGAAGGTACCGGGTGTAGTCGTTGCCGCACTCGGTCCAACCGAGTCCCGACAGCGCGATGGTGAAGGCGATGCCCGCGGTGTAGAGCTCCCAGTTGGCGAAGGGACTGCCCTTGAAGCTCGAGGAACCGTGCTTCATGTCGTAGATGGCGAGCAGGACGAAGATGGCGCCGAACGGGATGATCAGCGAGCGAAGTACTTTGACCATGGTCGCGTGACCGAAGTACGGCATGACCGCCTGGATGGCGGCCGCGAGGACGATGAAGACCACCTTCAAGGGGCTCGAGACGTGGATGCCGGCCATCTGGAAGAGCACGATCGTGGCTCCCACGATCAGGATCAGACCCTCGGTTTCGAAGCCCAGTTGGGTGATCCAGTTGAAAAAGCTGACGAGCCGCGAGCCCTGCGTGCCGAAGGCGGCACGAGAGATCGTGAAGGCCGTAGTCCCGGTCTCGGGACCCTGGAGCGACGCCAATCCGAGGAGGAAGAAGGAGAGGTTGCCAATGATGATGATGCTGAGGGCCGTGTAGAAGCTGAAACCGAAGCCCATCAGGAGCGCGCCGTAGATGAAGTACTCGACGTTGATCGCCGAGCCGGCCCACAGGGCTCCTATATTCCTTGGCGTGGCCCAACGTTCCGACTCTGGAACGAAGTCGATGCCACGTTGTTCGATGTGAAACGCCGGATCGCCCGGCGACCCGTCGTGCGAATCGATAGTTGACGCCACGTTGGTGTCCTCCCTGATAGGTACTGTCCCCTGCGCGAGCCCGCGGAGCGCCGGTCGCACGCGCCCAGTATGCCCGAAAGCACTCACGCGAGATGGGGTATTGAAAACGATTTATTGTCCAGTTACCAGACCCGGGATTTAGGGCCTTCTTATCTTCATCCAATGGCCATCACAAGGTCCTGCGCCAAACTGTTTGACATCAGGACGCAACGGTCGCGAAGAGTCGAACGAGATCATTCGATTCCACCGGCGGGGAAGTAGAAGTTTCTTCTCAGCAGCAACGCTGGAGCGACCGATGGGTGACGGCAAACCCACGAAGTAAGAGCAGTTCATTGCCCCGTTTTTCAGGATCCGGGCGGCCCTCCCTCCGCCCGGGTCCTGAAGTAATTCCTCCCGACCCGATATTTCGAGGGTGTACTGGTTAGTAGGTCCTTTCTTGCTAAGTTTCGCCCAGTGGAGAAACCCAAGGGGGGTTCTCCGGGGGAAAGCAGGACAAAGATGTCGTCAACGTTCGATCGTCGTTCGTTCCTTACTCACTCAGCGGCCACTCTCGGTGGTGTTGCGATGGCCGGATCCGTCGTTGACGGTCTGCTCGCCAACGTCGCGGGGGCGACCGTAGGGGTCAACAAGGGAAAGCCGAAGATGGGTGGCACACTCACCGTCGGTTTGATCTCCGACGTTCCCAATTTCCACGTTTTCAATGGATCCCAAGGGAAGATGGACGTTTCGGCCTTCTGCGTCGCCAACGCCCTCTACGACCCGCTCTTCGTCATGTCACTGAACGGCAAGGTGGCGCTGCCAATGTTGGCGCTGTCGGCGTCGCACAACGCGGATTACACGGTCTGGACGATCGCGCTTCGCCAAAACGTCAAGTTCACCAACGGTGACCCGTTCAACGCCGACCTGGTGGTCGCGAACTACACGGCCGCCAAAGCCGACCCCACGGTGGGACTGGCCATTCAGCCCATTATCTCCTCGGTGACCAAGGTCGATACCTACACCGTGGCCTACAACATGGCAATTCCCTTCTCGGCGTTCCCGATCACGCTCGCAGAGCAGCAGATCGCCTACATGGCGCACCCGTCGTCGTTCGTACCCACGTACACGGGCAATCCCATCGGGACCGGTCCGTTCAAGGTGAAGTCGTGGCAGGTCGGCGTCGAGTCGCAGTTCACGAAGAACGCGGGCTACTGGCGCAAGGACGGTGCCGGGCGCAAGCTCCCGTACCTCAATGGCATCAACTTCAAGACCATCGTCGATGACGCCGCACGCAATCAGGCGCTGCAGAGTGGTGGCGTGGACATCATCCTCCAACAGTCCGGTGCGCAGATCGCCGCGTTGAAGAAGATCAAGAACATCACCTACGTCACGGACGTCGACGCGCCACGTGACCCTTCGGTGAACTGTCTGATCATGAACACCACGGGAACGTTGAATCAGTACTTCTGCTGGGCCGGTCAGTTCGCCTCCATAGGCGTACCAGGGTCCCTTCCCTACATCTTGAAGGGTCAGGCGCCGCCGACGAACGTCCAAGAGGCCGACTTCGTCGGCACCCTGGGCGCCGTGAACCCGTCGACGTTGCAGTGGGACACCACACTCAAGCCTGTGGTCAACGACGTCACGATTCGCAAGGCCTGCGCGATGGCGATCAACCGCAGCACGTACTTCAAGGTCATCGACGGCAGCGTCGGTGCCGTGGCCGACGGCGTGTACCGAAAGACGTCGCCGTTCTACCGCAACCCGAGCTATCCGACCTACAACCCGGCCAAGGCCAAGGCGTTGGTCAACGCGTACAAGTCGGCTAACAACGTATCGAAGGTGGGCTTCGTCATCGACACGGTGTCGGGGAACTCCACGGCCAATCAGGCGTTCGCCTTCTTCCAGCAGCAGCTCGCCGCGGTGGGCATCACGGTGACCCAACGACAGCTCGTCCAGAGCACGTTGATCAACAACGTGATCTACGGTCAGTACGACTGCTCGACGTGGAATCAGTTCGGTGGCGTTGACCCGTCGCTCAACTACGTGTGGTTCCTCTCGTTGAACGCGACGGCGTCGCCGGCCGTAGGCGGGCTCGGCATGGCCGCGCTGCCCGCGGGTACCTACATCGCCGGTGCCGTGAACTTCGCTCACCAAGGCGACTCCACGATCGAGAACTCGATGTTGCGCGCTCTCGCCGCGGCGCCGGGTTCCGCGTTGCAGAAGTCATCGTGGCAGACCGTCAACACGCAGTTCGCGAGGGTCTTTCCCTACCTCTTCCTCGACACGTTGGTGTCGGCGTTCGCCGCGCGAAAGAACGTTCAGAACTGGGTGTCGGGTACCGCGGCCGACGGCACCACTCGTTGCCTCAGCCCCGACGGCGGCTCCGCCCGGTGGGACCAAATCTGGAAGTCGTAGTTCGACCCGACGCACGTGCTCACAACGAGCGGCGCCTTGGCGCCGCTCGTTGTGGCGTTAGGTGGCTGGTTCGGGCCTGACGTGGCCGTTCACGTTTCGCCACCAGAACAACGTGCTGAGGGCGAGCAGCGCCGAGACGAGCGCCAGCAGGGTGAATGGTAGCGACGAGTCGATGGTGAAGAGGAATCCCGACACGCCCGCCGCGATGGCGAGTGACCCCGTGTTGGACATGGTGTAGAGGCCCTGACGGCGACCAAGTTCGCGATGGACCGCGCCCTGACTCATCAACGACGAGATCGACGGCACCGACAGTGAGGCGCCGATCGACTCGCACGATCCGAGGAACAAGATCAGGTTGTTGTTGTGGATGTGCGGGTAGAGGGAGAGAAAGAAGGCGCCGCTCAAGAGCCCGGCGAGCGCGATGACGCGCCGGTTCGCGTGGTCGGCGAGCCAACCGCCGAATCCTGAGAGCACGATCCACGGCAGACCGAAGAAGGTCCAACTGAGACGTATCTGCAGCGTGCTGGCGTGATGGACGTGCATGAGAAGGCTCCAACACGTCTCGTAGACCCCGATCGCGAGCCCGGACGCGGCCGCGGAGAAGAGGGAACCGGTGAGTTGAGAACTCCACTGCATCTTCGGCAGCGGCGTCGGGTCGTACGCGACGTCGCCGAGGTTGGTCCTCATCGCCACGAGCGCCGCGCAAAGGCTGACGAGTCCGGTGACGAAGAACGCCCACCCGAGTTCGTTCACTGACGCCAGGACGCCAACGACGGGGCCAATCGCGAGGCCGAACAACTGCGCCGCGAAGATCCTCGAGACGGCGCGTCCCCTTTCGGACTCCGCGAAGAGTGACGCGACGGCCGACAGTGACGCGACTTCAATGGCGCCCGCGGCGGCTCCCTGGAAAGCCCGGGTCACCATCAACCACGGTGCGCTGACGGGTAGGAGGAAGGTCATACTCGCCAATCCGTACGTGACGAGACTGCCGACCAGGATCTTGCGCCGACCAAACCGGTCGGCCAGGTGACCAAAGGCGAACTGCGTGAGCACACCGGCGACGAAGAACATCGCTTGGATGATGCCGATCACCGACGGCGTTCCGCCGCGATGCTCTAGGTAGAGGGGGAGGAGGGGGAGTCCGAGTGTGGCACCCATCCACTGAATCGCCACGATGACCGTGAGTCGGCGCAAAGTCTGTTGCGCACTCCTTTGTGCCATGACGACCACGCTACCGGTCGACGCACGTGAATTTCACGGTAACGCTTCAGATCGTGTGGCACTCGAACAAGATGAGGACCCCGAGCGCGACGTACACGAAGGGCATGAACGTCGCCGCGTGTTCGTTCCCCCACGCCACGACGCGAGGGTGCGTCGCGAGGCGTTGCGCACTCACGAGGAAGACGACTTCTAAGACCGCGAACGTGGCGATGGTGACGAACGCGTGCGCGACGCCGTTCGCGCGAAGGAGCGGGACCCACACCGCCAGATTGTCGCCGCCCAGTGCGAACGTGAGCACGAACGTCGTGAAGGCACCTCGGCGAAACTGCTGGCGGGGCGCGTCGCGCTGGTGCCACGAATGCCACGCGAACCAGAAGGGCGCCACGGCGAGTACCCCGATCCAGCGCACGGGTATCGGGGCGAGGAGCGAGCCGAGACCCCCGGCCAGCGCGATCATCGTGGTGACGCCCAGCGCTTGGGCCCAACTCACGCGGCGGAATCGTTTACGCTCCGTGACGACGAGCTGCGCCGCGAACGCAAAGAAATTGTCGACCATGGTGCCCACGTACGCCAGGGTCGCGACGACGACGACGCCGAGGATCGTGTGCACTGGTTGACTTTACTCGAGAGTACATAAGGGTTAAAAAAGTTCCGCGTAGGCTGACGGAGATGCTTCGCCACGTGTCGCCCCCAACGAACGAACAACTAGCGCACGCTCGCGAGATCGTGGATCGCTACCTGGAACCCACGCCCACCGTCACGATTCTCGCGCACGGCCGCAAGGTCTTCGTCAAACTCGAGAGTCTGCAAGTGACGGGGTCCTTCAAGATCCGCGGCGCCCTCGCCGCGATCGACGCGGCGCATCGCGACGATCCGCACGGCGCGGTGATCACCGCCTCGGCGGGCAATCACGGTCTCGGCATCGCGCACGCCTCGAAGCTGTTGGACGTCCGAGCGACAGTGGTGGTGCCGTCGAACGCGTCTGTCGCCAAAGTGAAGAAACTCTCGACCTACGACATTGAACTCATCCAGTTCGGCTACTCCTACGACGACGCGCAAGCCCACGCGAAGGAACTCGCGGCATCGCGCGCTCTTCGATTCATCTCTCCGTTCAACGACAGCGACGTCATCGCCGGCCAGTCGACGGTTTTCGACGAGATGCTGCGCCAAGCGCCGGACATCGAACACGTCGTGGTCTCGGTGGGCGGCGGCGGTCTGATCTCGGGCACGCTCCTTTCGCGCGACGCCCAAGGTCGCTCCGATATCCGCGTGACGGGCGTCCAGCCCGAAGAGAGCGCGGCGCTGTACCACGTCCTGCGCGGCGCGACGATGGATGACGTCGTCCATCACCCGACGATCGCCGACGGCCTCGCGGGCGGGGGCGACGACGGCGCCATCACGAACGAGATCGTCGCCAAGAGCGGCATCGACCTCGTGCTCGTGCCCGAGGTCGAGATTCGCCACGCGGTGCGCGAACTCGCCGAGAATAACGGGCTCGTGATGGAGGGGTCAGCCGCCGCGTCGTACGCAGCGATCGTGGCCGATCACGTCAACGACGCCACGACGCGCGTGGGTTTCATCGCGAGCGGACGAAACATCTCACACGAGCTGCTGCTCGAACTCTTGGACGAACCGGCTCCGTCTCGCCCTTAGGCTTGTCGAAGACGGAACGGTAGGTACTCGTATGGCGGTAAAGAAGCGCTTCATGGCACTCGCGCTGGCCGGTGTCGCGCTCGCGCTGACGGTGACCGGCGTCGTCATCGCCGCCACCGATTCCAATCCCGCGGGACTGGCGAAGGATCCCTTGGTCCTGAACGGCTACCCACCCTCGACGGCAATGTTGGACGTGCACCTCTCGTCAGGATCCGCGTTCAGCCTCAGCGCCACCGTGGCGGCGAACTTCACGGCCGACAAAGTCGACGGCATCGTGACTATCCCGACGGTCGTGTCGGGCGCCGCGATCGAGCTGCGGATGATCGCGGATCAGCTGTACGCGCGCTCCGCCGCGCAGTCGAGTGGTCCCTGGATGACCGCGAAGGTGAAGACACCCTCGCTCTTTGGGGTCGCCCTCGAGCTGACCAAGCCCGACATCAAACTCATCACGGGTTTTCAAGAGACGAAGACAAAGAGCGGATACTCAACGACCTACACCTTGTATCGCGATCACGTCGCGCTCACGAGTCTGTTCGGTTCGTCCTCGACGTCGGTCCTCGGCTCCGTTCTCTGGACCATCACCGTGGGCAGCCAAGGCGAAGTCTCCGCGAGCAGCGTCACCGTGAGATCAGCGCACACGGTCACCACTCTGAGCGTCACGGTGACGTCCTATAACAAGGCGGTCCACGTCGCCACGCCGACGGACGTGAAGACGATCGCGCTCGGTTCGATCGACAAGATTTTCACGAGCAAAAGTTTGCCCACGCTGTTGATCCCTCGCAACCTCACCTCGCTCTCGACGGCGACGCTTAGTTAGTTCGACGCGTGAAAACTGTTCATAACGAACCTCACTGGCCGGCCTCGTTGGCGTTACTTGCGTGCGCGGGACTCTTCATCGTGCTCCCGAGTCGCGTCGCGATCGGTCCCAAATGGCTGCTGCCACTGCTGGTCGTCTTGCCACTCATTCCGCTCTCGGCGCGCCGGCACCGCCACCCGGATGACGCTCCGTGGGTGCGAAACCTCTGCGTGGGTCTTATCGCACTCGTGACGGTCGCCAATATGACGTCCGTGGGACTGCTCGTCGATCGCCTCTTGAACGCGCACGTGTCCCAAGGTCGACAGTTGATCTTCTCCGCCGTATCGATCTGGCTGACCAACGTCATCGTCTTCGGACTGTGGTTCTGGGAGATGGACCGCGGCGGCCCCCATTTGCGTGCCGGCTCCGACACGCTGATGCCGGACATCCAATTCCCACAGATGGAGAATCCCACGTTGGCGCCGTCCAATTGGCGTCCCCAGTTCTTCGACTACCTCTACACGTCGTTCGCGAACGGGACCAGCTTCGCGCCGGCGGACGCGATGCCTCTCTCGTCGCGGGCCAAAGCGCTCTTCCTCGGTGAGTCGATCGCGTCGCTCGTCACGATCTCCATCGTCGCCGCTCGCGCGGTGAACATCCTTCACTAGCGCGCACTAGTCGATGAGGCGATCGAGCCAGTGGCTCGCGCGACTCTCCTTGTTCTTTCGTCGCTCGACGTGATCGGCCCACGCGGCCAGTCCGAGGCCGGCGTTGATGCCCATCCAGCGAAGCGGTTCGACTTCCCAGCGTTTGCCCCGGTGTTGCACGAAGGGCAACGCCGTGAAGGGCGTGTCGACGTCGGGCGCGCTGATGAGGTCCGCGAGACAGTTGGCGGCGACGTAGCTCATGACGACGCCGTCGCCCGTGTACCCGCCGGCGCTCGCGAGTCCCGTCGCGTAGTCGACGAGCACCGACGGCGAGAGGTCGCGCGGCATGGCGAGGGGGCCACCCCAGCGGTGCGTGACCTCACCCGCGAGTGACGGGAAGAGCTCACGGAGCGTCGATTCGAGCAGACTGAAGACCTTGGGACTCTGGTCGAATCGCTCTTCGACCGTCGAAGCGAAGTGGTACGGCGCGCCACGACCACCGAAGGCGATCCGATCGTCGTTGGTGCGTTGGCCGTAGATGATGAGGTGACGGTCGTCGGCGAAGGTCTCGTAGTGGCGAAAGCCGACCTCGTCCCAGAACGCGGCGGATTGGGGTTCGGTGGCGATCATCAACGAGTAGATCGGCGCGACGCTTCGCCGCTCGCCGGGAAGCGTCGGGGTGAAGCCCTCAGTGGCACGAACGACGAATCGCGCGTGCACGCTGGCGTGGGCCGTGACGACCTCCGCCAGTGCGCCGTGACGGCCGCCGACGATCCTCAGCACCGTCGAGTTCTCGAAGATCGAGACACCGAGCCGCTCGTTCACCGTCGCGAGTCCGCGCACGAGCCGAGCGGGATGGAGTCGCGCGCAGTGTGGCGTGTACGTAGCGCCGAGGGCGTCACCCACGACGCCTCGCTCACGTGCCGCGCCGCTCTCGAGCCACGTCAGGTCCTCGAGGCTGTACCCGTGTTCGCGCGCGGCGGCTTCTTCTTCACGAAGTCGCTGAACCTGCACCTCGCTTCGCGCGAAGGTCAGCGAGCCACCCTGGACGAAGTGCGCGTCGATACCGTCGGCGGCAATGGACGCGCCGAGGGAGCGAACGGCTCCCTGGAGTTCGACGCGCAGGTGATCGAAGGCTTCTCGACCGTGGCGCGCGATGACCGCGTCGTCGCTGAGGGGGTAGAGCGCCGAGGCCCATCCACCGTTTCGCCCCGAGGCCCCGAAGCCACAGACTGACTTCTCGAGCACGGCGACGCGAAGCGAGGGATCTCGTCGCTTGAGTTCGCGTGCGGTCCACAGACCTGTGAAGCCCCCACCGACGATGGCGACGTCCACGTCAAGGTGTTCGCGCAGCGCCGCTCGAGGTGTCACCGGTTGGTCGAGGGTCGACCACCACAGTGAGTCCGGCGGTCGCACTAGATGTTGAGCTTGGACGCTCCGGTGAATACTTCACGCAAGACCCCGGCCATGAAGTCGATGTCGTCACGAGTAGAGATCAGCGGTGGCGCGAGTTGCACGACCGGGTCACCACGGTCGTCGGAACGACAGATGAGGCCCCGACGGAACATCTCGGGCGACACGTAGCCGCGAAGCAGTCGCTCGGCGTCGTCGCCAGCCCACGTCTCCTTTGTGGCTTGGTCCTTCACGAGCTCGATGCCCCAGAAGTAGCCGGTGCCACGCACGTCACCGACGACGGGAATGTCCTTCAGCGACTCAAGGCTCTGGCGGAAGTAGTCCTGGTTCGCCAGCACGTTCTCGAGTACCTTCTCGTTCTCCAGGATCTCGAGGGCCTTCAACGCCACCGCGCACGAGGCGGGGTGACCGGACCACGTGAAACCGTGCATGAACGCCACGTCGTCGTGCAAGAACGGTTCGGCGATTCGGTCCGACACGATCATCGCGCCTAGTGGCGCGTAGCCAGCGGTGATGCCCTTCGCGCACGTGATGATGTCCGGGACGTAGTCGTACTTCTGGCCACCGAACCACGTACCGATGCGACCGAAGGCGCAGATGACCTCGTCCGAAACGAGCAAGACGCCGTAGCGGTCGCAGATCTCCCGCACTTCCTTCCAGTAACCGAGCGGCGGCGTGAAACAGCCTCCGGCGTTCTGGACGGGCTCGAGGAACACCGCGGCGATCGTCTCGGGTCCCTCGCGCAGGATGGCCTCTTCGATCTGGTGGGCCTGCCAAAGACCGAACGCCTCGAAGTCGTCGGCGTGTTGTTCGGCCCGGTAGAAGTTGACGGCGGGGACCTTCACCGCGCCCGGCACGAGCGGTTCGAACGGCGTGCGGTACGACTCGAGCGAGGTGATGGTGAGCGCGCCGAGCGTGGTACCGTGATAGGCGACGTCGCGACTGATGACCTTGTAGCGATCGAGGTCACCGCGCATCTTGTGGTACTGGCGCGCCAACTTCCACGCACTCTCGTTCGCCTCGGCGCCGCCGGAGGTGAAGAAGACGCGATTGAGGTCGCCGGGGGTCAGGCTCGCCAAACGCTCGGCCAACTCGATCGCTTTCGGGTGGGCGTAGGTCCACAGGGGGAAGAAGGCGAGTTCGCTCATCTGCTTGGCCGCGGCCGCGCCGATGTCGCTGCGCCCGTGACCGAGCGCGTTGGTGAACAGACCCGAGAGTCCGTCGAAGTACTCGGTCCCGTTCGCGTCGAAGACCCGCGTTCCCTCACCGCGCACCATGATCGGCACCTCGTTGTGATCGCTGTAGGCCCCCATGCGCGACATCTGCAACCACAGGTTGCGTCTCGCGCGTTCGGAGTAGTTGTGACTGGCGTGTTTCTCGTCAGTAACGGCGATGCCGTCGGAAATGGTCTCGTGAAGTGTCACTTTGTCCCCCATGCGTAGGTCTGCTTCGCTAGTTTCAAATACAAAAAAGTCTCGACTTCGGTCACTCCCGGAATGGAACGAATCGCGTCATTCAAGAGGTGCACCAGGTCGTTGTCATCTTCAGCAATGACTTCGGCGATGATGTCAAAGCTGCCCGCGGTCATGACGACGTAGTTCGCTTCGTCAATAGCCGCGATCTTGTCCGCAACCAGGCGCACGTCACCGTGGACGCGGATCCCGATCAACGCTTCACGGCCGTAGCCGAGTTGCAGGGGATCGGTGATCGCCACGATCTGCATCACGCCCGAATCCTTCAGACGCTGCACCCGACGACGCACCGCGGCTTCTGAGAGACCGATCTCTTCGGCGATCGCGCCGTAAGCGCGACGTCCGTCTTGTTGCAAGAGACTGATGATCTTGCGGTCCGGTGCGTCAAGGACTCCCGGCGCAGTGTTGATGAGTTCAATGTTCGAACGATCACCGTTCGCTTGACTCTCTCGCTGTGGTTTGGGTCCTGGCATTGGTTGCTCCCGGTCCGTTGCCTTGCGGCCCCGGACTGCGGATAGAGACAGTATAGGGGTATATCACGACGGAATGCGTCGTCATATCCGTCTCACGTGACTTATTTCATAGTTTATGGTTGCGAAACCCAAGCAAACTCTGGCAGAGTGACGTGGGGCGCCGTCGGTGGACGGGCCTACGTAAGGAGGGCAGTATGCGTCGCTTGGCCAACTTCATCGGTGGGGAATCACTCGCGCCTAAGAGCGGGAAGTACGTCGAGTTGCTGAGTCCCGTGACCGGTCAGCCCTTCGCCGAAATGCCCGTGTCCAACGAGAGCGACGTCGATCACGCGGTCCAGGTCGCGGCGAAGGCGTTCGCGTCATGGAAGCGCACGACGCCGTCGCAACGCTCGATGGCCCTCTTGAAGATCGCCGATCTCATCGAGGCGAACGCGGAAGAGCTCGTCGCCATCGAGGCCGAGAACACGGGAAAGATCATCGCGGTCACCATGAGTGAAGAGATACCGCCGATGATCGACCAGATCCGCTTCTTCGCGGGTGCCGCGCGACTCCTGGAGGGTCGCGGCGCGGCCGAGTACATGGAGAGTATGACGAGCTACGTACGTCGCGAGCCCGTGGGTGTCTGCGCGGCGGTGACGCCGTGGAACTACCCGATGATGATGGCCGTGTGGAAGTGGGCACCCGCCATCGCCGCGGGCAACACGATGGTGCTGAAGCCTGGCGACTCGACGCCCGCGTCGACGTTGTTCATGGCCTCGTTGATGGCCGAGGTCCTGCCCGAAGGCGTCTTCGGTGTCGTGTGCGGTGACCGCGACACGGGCCGCGCGCTCGTCGAACACCCCGTGCCCTCGATGGTGTCGATCACGGGATCGGTACGAGCCGGGATGCAAGTCGCGGAGTCGGCCGCGAAGGACCTGAAGCGCGTCCACCTCGAACTCGGAGGCAAGGCGCCGGTGGTGGTCTTCGATGACGTCGATCTCACGGCTGCCGTCGAAGGCATCGCGATCGCCGGCTACTTCAACGCGGGCCAGGACTGCACGGCCGCGACGCGCGTGCTCGCTGGCGACAAGATCTACGGCGACTTCGTCGACGCGCTCGCTGAGCAGGCGAGAAACACCGTTATCGGGAACCCGGACAGCGAGGACGCGCTCTTTGGTCCCGTCAACAATCGAACTCAGTTCGAGCGGGTCACGGGCATCTTGGGCCGCGCGCCCAAGCACGCGTCGGTGGTCACCGGCGGTTCGCAGGTCGGTAGTGACGGGTTCTTCATCGAACCGACCGTCGTCGCGGGTCTGCGTCAAGACGACGAGATGATCCAAAATGAGATCTTCGGTCCCGTCATCACCGTTCAAAAGTTCTCCGACGAAGCGGAAGCGCTCCGTTGGGCGAACGGGGTGGATTACGGCTTGGCGTCGTCGGTGTGGACGAGGGACCACGGACGCGCGTTGCGCTTCGCTCGCGACCTGGACTTCGGTTGCGTGTGGATCAACACGCATATTCCCATGGTCGCCGAGATGCCCCACGGAGGATTTAAGAAGTCGGGATACGGCAAGGACCTCTCGGTGTACGGCTTCGAGGACTACACCCGTATCAAGCACGTGATGCACAATCTCGAGTTCTGAGGCTGCGCCGAATAGGTGCGCGACGTGCCAAGTTGTTAGCGTGAGAGACGTCCTGAAAAGAGAGAGCGATCAACGATGATCATCGGCGTTGTCAAAGAGATTAAGACCGACGAGGACCGCGTGGCGTTGACGCCCGCGGGCGCTCGAGAGCTCACGGGCGCGGGACATCGCGTGATCGTCGAACGAGGCGCCGGCGTCGGCTCATCGATTGCCGACGCGAGTTACGCTGCGAACGGTGCCACCATCGTCGACAGTGTCGAGGACGTGTGGGCCGAGAGCGAGATGCTGCTCAAGGTCAAAGAACCCATCGCCGCGGAGTACGAGCGACTCGCGGCGCACCGCCACCAAGTCCTGTTCACGTACCTTCACTTGGCAGCGTCGAAGGAATGCACCGACGCGCTCGTCGCGGCGGGCAACGTGGCGATCGCGTACGAGACCGTTCGACTGCGCGACAATTCGCTGCCGCTCCTCACGCCCATGAGTGAAGTGGCCGGTCGCATGGCGCCGTTGATGGGCGCGCACCACCTCATGCGTCCCGGCGGGGGACACGGCACCTTGATCTCCGGCGTTCCCGGCGTGGCGCCGGCGAACGTCGTCGTCATCGGCGCCGGTGTCTCGGGCCTCGCCGCGGCGACGATGGCGGTGGGTCTGCACGCGAACGTGAAGATTCTCGACCGCAACCTCGAGCGACTTCGTCAAGTGGACATCCACTTCGACGGACGCGTCGAGACGATCGCGTCATCGACGTTGGCCATCGAAGAAGCCTGTCTCGACGCCGACATCGTCATCGGCGCGGTGCTCGTGGTCGGCGCGAAGGCGCCGAAGCTGGTGAGCAACGATCTCGTGGCCCGTATGCGCGAAGGGTCAGTGTTGGTGGACATCTCGGTCGACCAAGGTGGTTGTTTCGAGGCGACGCGGCCCACCACGCACTCGAATCCGACTTTCGAAGTCAACGGCTCGATCTTCTACTGCGTTGCGAACATGCCGGGCGCGGTCCCCGCGACGTCTACGAAGTCGCTCTCGAACGCGACGTTGCCCTACGTGCTAGAACTCGCTCGTCACGGCTGGCGCGAAGCGGTGGTCGCCGACGACGCGCTCGCCGAAGGGGTCAACGTCGTGAACGGCAAAGTGACCTACGGTCCCGTCGCGGAGGCACTCGGACTTCCTTACACGCCTCTTCGCTCACTCCTCTAGGTAGGGGCAGTGGCGACAGCCGCTGTCGCAACACGTTCCACGCGCGAGATGGGTGGCGACCGTCAACACGGTCAGTCCCGTTGCTGGATCGCGGTAGCTGGGCTGTCCGAGGCGAACGGCTTCCTCATGGGCAGCGAGTATTGCCTCGTAGTCGTCACGGTTTGGATCGCACCGTGACACGTGCGGCGGGGGTGTCGAACTTGGCACGGGGCCAACTTAACGTGACGCTCCGCGATTCTGGTTGAGACGTCGTAGAAAAGAGTGCCTCAGTGACCGGCGTCGAGCAACGGTGCGCGTCACGTCGTCGCGGGTGAATGAGCGACGAGGGTGAACGAAAGTGGAACGCGCGGGCGGTCCTCGGGTACGACGAACCGACCCGACGAGTCCTTCTCCAACCAGGGGAACTGCTGCGACATGGTCCAGTCGTGTTCTGTCAGCGCGTCGAGGACCAATCCGCGTTCGATCAACGCCGTGACGATCTCTCCGAGGGAGTGATTCCACTCGTACGTCCTCGTGGCGGAGAGCTTGTCGCCGTCGGTGTAGGTGTACTCGCCGTCGAAAACGAAGGGATGGTCGATCTCCTCGAAGTAGCCGTAGATAATTCGATCGCCGTCATCGTCGAAGCACCCCGCGAATGGGTGGACGTCGTGTACGTAGAACTGTCCACCTGGTTCCAACAGTTCAGCGACCACCTGGGCCCACGCGGCGACGTCCGGCAACCAGCAAAGTGCCCCGAGACTCACGTAGACGATGTCGAAATGCCGGCCCGCCAGTGCTCGCGGCGCGTCGTAGACGTTGGCACAGACGAACGTCGAGACGTCGGCCAAGCCGGCGCGATTCGAAAGCGCCACGGCCTCGTCGATCGCTCGGGGCGAAAAGTCGAGACCCGTCACCACCGCGCCGGCTCTGGCCCAACAAAGCGTGTCCATACCAAAATGGCACTGGAGGTGCACGAGGGTCTTGCCGTCGACGGGCCCGAGCGCTTCGACCTCTTCGAGACGGGGGCCGGGGGCGTCGCGAAGCCATCCCTCGACGTCGTAGAACTGTGAACGTGTATGCACACCCACGCGTTCGTTCCAATTCGCGCGATTGGCTTCAAGGCGAGGCTCCATTGGTGAAGAGTACCTCGACCACGTGTTGCGCCACGATGGGTCGCCGGTTCGACACTGTGGCGATGTTTCAGTCGTCGACGGTCAAAACGACCTTGCCAAATTTCCCTGGTTGAGCGAAGTAGTCGTAAGCGCCAACGGCGTCGCGGAGGTCGAACGTCTTCGCGATGGGTACCGCGACGTCGCCGTGTTGCCACAGCGGAAGCAGCGCGCCGCGAACGAGTTGGGCAACCGCCGACTTCTCCTCGCGCGAACGTGAACGCAGCGTGGAGCCGGTAAGGGTGTAACGAGTGCGCATCATGGCCAAGAGATCGATCTCCACGCGCGCGCCCGCTCCAACGCCGATGACGACGTAACGCGCGTGCGGGCGCAAGATCTTCTGTGCAGCGCTCACGTTCGCGGCACCGACGAGCTCGAGTACGACGTCGACGGGCTCCAAGGAGCCGACGTCGTCGAGGGTGATCGTCTCATTCGCTCCGAGCGCGCGCAGGGCCCCGTGATGCTCGTCGTTGCGCGTGGCGGCGATGACCTCGGCGCCCAGGGCGTGCGCGATCTGGACGCCAGCTGAACCAACGCCGCCCGCGGCGCCTGAGACGAGCACCCGATCACCCGCGTTCAGGTGGCCCTGCGTGACCAGGGCGTCGTACGCCGTCGTGAAGGCTTCGGGGAATCCGCCCGCTTCGCCCCAGCTGACGTGCTCGGGGACGAAGAGGAGGTGTTCGCTCGCCACGACGCAGTGGGTGGCCTGCGCGCCACCGCCGATGATGGCGCAGACGCGCCGTCCGATCAACGAGGTCGACACGCCGTCACCGACCGCGCTGACGAATCCGGCGAGTTCCATGCCGGGAATGTCCTCAGGGAAACCGGGTGGCGCCGGGTAGAAGCCTTCACGCTGCATGAGATCGGCCGCGTTGATGCCCGCCGCGCGCACCGTGACGATGACGTCACCGGGACCCGGCGCGGGCGTGTCGCGATCGACGATCTCGAGCTGCTTCTCGTTGATTATCAGGGCCTGCACGCGACGAGCCTACGTGGAGCGCTCGCTGACGAATGCCCGTTAGGGTCAGGGCATGACCATTTACGACATCCCAGTTAATACCCTTTCGGGCGAGTCAAGCTCGTTGGCCGGCTTCAAGGGCGAGACCATTCTCATCGTCAACGTCGCTTCGAAGTGTGGTCTCACGCCACAGTACGAAGGGCTCGAGGCGTTGCAGAAGAAGTACGAGCGCCAAGGTTTCAGCGTGGTCGGCTTTCCCTGCAACCAGTTCGCGGGTCAAGAGCCCGGGAGCGCCGAGGAGATCCAGACCTTCTGCTCGACCACGTACGGCGTGACCTTCCCGTTGTTCGAGAAGATCGACGTCAACGGAGAAGAGCAGAGTCCCATCTACGCCGAACTCGAGAAGGTCGCCGACGCCGAGGGTTACTCCGGCGACGTGCGATGGAACTTCGAGAAGTTCCTCGTCGATCGTGACGGCGCGGTGACGCGCTTCGCGCCTCAGGTGACGCCGGAGGACCCGGCGCTCGTCATCGCCATCGAGTCAGCGCTGAACTAGCCCGAACCAATCGTTCGGTGCAGTCGCACGTACGTTGGTCGAAAGCCGTAGCGAACCCAGAAGTCATTCGCCCGTCGGTTCGTGACGCGCCAATTCGTCTCGACGTGACCGAAGCCCGCGGCGAGGGCGTCGTTCAGCGCGTGATCGATGAGCGCGCGAGCCACGCCGCGGTGTTCGTGACCCGGAACCACCGCCACCGCGCTGACGTGCAACGTGTCGTCGAACGAGCCACGACGCGCCTCGAGGGGAAACGTCAGGCATTGAGCGACGCCGACGCCTGAGCTCTCGACGACGTAGTAGTGGACCTCGTCGTCCTCGAGCGCCTCGAGCATCTCGTCGGCGCGCGACGTGTGTTCGAACGAGATGGAAAAACTTGGACCCCGCCGTTGCGCGGCGTCGAGAGTCTCGTCAATGACGAGCGCGAGCGCGAGGTCGTCTGGACCACCTCGGCGAAGCGAGTAGCCGGTGGGTAACCGGTGCGGTCGAGTTGCATCGAGCGACAAGACGCCGCGCACGTGCATGCGCGCGAAGCCGAGTTCGTACCACGGCGCCGTATCCGCGGGTTCGTCGAAGACCCACGCGTAGTGTTCGAGCGCTCCTTGTTCGATCCACGCCTCGCCTGCCGTGGCGTAGAGATCGACGAGTTGATCGGCGTTGTCGAACGAGACGCCGTCGGGACCAATCCACACGCCGTTGCCGTATTCAACGCTGTCGAGGCGCGCTCCGTAGAGGTGACCGGTGACGATTCCGTCGCTGTGCGAGACCCACGTCTGGTCCATTGCGTCTCTGAGAGCCCGAGAGAAATGCTCGATCGAGAAGTTGGCGTTCAGCAGTGGGTTTCGACGGGCGTCGTCACTGAGGCGTGCCTTCACTCTCGCGGCGACCGCGTCAACGTCGCGCGGCTCGAGCGGTCGCACGGTCATTTGGTCCTCTTTCTTCGGCGTGTGTAAAGGTTACGGGGTGAGTCTGCAAGCAACGCTGTTCGATATGGACGGACTCCTCTTGGACTCCGAGATCCTCTGGCACAAGGCCGAAGTCGAGATCTTTGGTTCGCTCGGCGTGCCCATCGCTTCCGCCGAAGGTCGCTCGACGAAGGGAATGTTCGTCAACGAAGTCGTCAACTTTTGGTTCGCCTCGTACCCGTGGTCGGGTCCGTCGAGAGATGACGTCGTCGAGCTCCTCCTGGGTCGCGTCGGCGATCTCGTCGAGAGTGAGGGCCGACTCTTGCCCGGTGCGCTTCGTTCGCTCGACTTGGCGGGAGAGCGCGGTCCCATGGCACTGGCGAGTTCGACGCCGCTGGCGCTGATCGTTCGATGCCTCAAGCACTTCGACCTGCTCGATCGCTTTTTGTCGATTCATTCCGCGGAGTTCGAACCGTACGGCAAGCCACATCCTGGCGTCTTTCTCACCGCGGCGGCGTCACTTAACGTGGCGCCGCGCGCTTGCCTCGTGTTGGAGGACTCAGCAGCCGGTGTCTTGGCCGCGAAGGCGGGACGAATGACCGTCATCGCCGTACCGACCCACGACGATCGTGATCACGCGGAGTTCCTCCTCGCCGATCTCGTCCTCGAGTCGCTCGAGGATCTGACGCCCGAGTGGCTGGACGAGCGCTTCGCCTAGAGCACTTTCGTGAAGCGGAAGGCCTTGGGGTACGAGTACGCGCCGGGCGGGTAGTCCTTCACGGGCGTCCAGTTGCTCTGCTGGTAGAGCTCGACCGCCTCGGGCTGGGCGTAGCCGGTCTCGAGGTAGAGCTGGAGAAAACCCAACGCTCGGGCACGGTCCTCGGCCTCGGTCATGAGTCGCGCGCCGACGCCGCGTCGACGAAGATCGGGTCGGACCCAGAGACGTTTGATCTCACCGAGCTTGAGCGCTCGATCGCCGATGGAACGAAGTCCAACGCCGCCAACCGGGTGACCGTCGAAGCGCGCGACAAGGAAGAGACCCTCGGGAGGTTTCAACTCGTCCACCTGTAAGTGACTCCCTTCATCACTGCCTTCGTAGCGGCGATCCAGTTCGTCGACGGCGGCGTAGTAGACGCTGAGCGCGCCGTGCGACGTGATGGGTTCATCGATGATGGTGACGTGTGACACGACTCCACAGTACGTGTGGGTCGGGCAGTTTCACCTCGTTCACTACGATGTGATAGTTCATCGAAGGAGATACATGTTTCGCCCCGTCAGCGCCGAACTTGAGTTTGTGGCCCTTGAAGAGGCCGAGCTCGCCCGTTGGAAGGCCAACAACGTCTTCGAACGTTCGATGAAACTCCGCGAAGGCGCCGAGCCCTGGGTCTTCTACGAAGGTCCGCCGACCGCGAACGGAATGCCGGGACTTCATCACGTGTGGGCGCGGGTGTACAAGGACCTCTTCTGTCGCTATCACACCATGCGTGGTCGCTACGTCGCACGTCGCGCGGGCTGGGACACCCACGGTCTGCCCGTCGAGGTCCAGGTCGAAAAGCAGCTCGGCGTGTCGGGCAAGAAGATGATCGAGGAGCAGGTCGGCGTCGCCGAGTTCACCCGCCTCTGTCGCGAGTCGGTCCTCACCTACATCGGGGAGTTCGAGCGACTGACCGATCGCATTGGCTACTGGACCGATATGGAGCACGCGTACTACACGTTCCACCCGACGTACGTGGAATCGGTGTGGTGGCACTTGAAGCAGCTCTTCGACAAGGGACTGCTCTACGAGGATTTGAAGGTCATTCCCTACTGTCCCCGATGTGAGACGGGGCTCTCGTCGCACGAGTTGGGTCAGCCCGGCGTGCACACCGACGAGACCGACGAGAGCGCGTACGTGAAGTTCGCCCTCACCGACGCCAGCGATCGAGCTGATCTCGCCGGCGCGACGCATCTGGCGGTGTGGACGACCACGCCCTGGACCCTCCTGTCCAACGTCGCCGTCGCGGTGAATCCCGAGGTCACGTACGCCGTCGTGGACGGTCTCGTCGTGGCCCAGGACCTGGTGGCGTCGCTCTTCGGCGACGACGCGAAACCGACGGGCACTTTCTTGGGCACGGCCCTAATAGGTCTGCACTACGAGCGCCCCTTCACTGACGTGACGCTTCCCGACGACGTCGACACCTGTTACGTCGTCGCGGCGGACTACGTCACGACTGAAGACGGTACGGGCCTCGTGCACCAGTCACCCGCGTTCGGCGAGATCGACCGCCAGATCGCGCGAGAGAACGGGCTGCCCACCTTGAATCCGGTCGGTCCCGACGGTACGTTCGGTCCGGCCGTCGCGTGGCTCGAAGGAAAGCACGTACGAGACACCAACCACGAGATCAATGACGAACTCGACCGCCGAGGACTGCTCATCAAGCGCTACCAGTACACCCACTCCTTACCCCACTGCTGGCGCTGCGGCACGGTGCTGATCTACTGGGCGAAGCCGAGTTGGTACGTCGCGACGAGCAAGTTCAAAGAGCAGATGCTCGCGGAGAACTCGACCGTGGACTGGCACCCCGCGCACATTCGCGACGGCCGAATGGGCGAGTGGCTCGAGAACAACGTCGACTGGGCGCTGTCGCGCGACCGGTACTGGGGGACACCGCTTCCCATCTGGCGATGTCGGGACAATCACCTGACGTGTGTTGGCTCGCGCGCCGAGCTCTCGGCGCTCACGGGTCGAGACCTGAGCGACCTCGAGCCGCATCGTCCCGTCATCGACGACGTCGTCTTCAACTGCCCCCAGTGCGACCAAGTGGCTCGTCGCGTCGAGCCAGTCATCGACGCGTGGTTCGACGCGGGGTCGATGCCCGCCGCGCAGGTGGGCTACCCCCACGTGCCCGGCAGTGCGGACGCGATGCAGTTCCCTGCGCAGCTCGTGGCGGAGGCGATCGATCAGACGCGCGGCTGGTTCTACACGTTGCTCGCGGTGAACACTTTGGTCTTTGGCGCCAAGCCCTACGAACACGTGCTGTGTCTCGGTCACATCGTCGACGAGTCCGGCAAGAAGATGAGTAAATCCGTGGGCAACGTCATCGACCCGTGGGAAGTGCTGAACACCCGCGGCGCCGATCCACTTCGGTGGTGGATGTTCTCTCAAGGTTCGCCCTGGACCTCGACGCGAGCGGGACTCGGTCCGATCGACGCGTCACTCCGCGAGACACTCGCGACGCTTTGGAACACGTTCAGTTTCTTCACCACGTACGCGTCGCTCAACGGCTTCGACCCTGAGGACCCGGCGATCCCCGCGTTCAAAAATCGCAGTGCGATCGACCAGTGGATACTCTCTCGTCTCGAGGGCGTCACCGAGACGGTCACCGACGCCCTCAACGGCTACGAACCCCTCGGGGGTACCGCCGCGCTCGCGGGGTTGATCGACGATCTCTCGAACTGGTACGTGCGCCGTAGTCGCCGTCGGTTCTGGCGAACCGATCCCAACGCCCCCGCGTCGGATTCGCTCGCGGCGCAGGCCACCTTGTTGGAAGTACTCCAGCGAGTCACCCTGCTCCTCGCGCCTTTTTGCCCCTTCGTGACTGAACGACTCTTCCAGGAACTGAACGACGTGAGCGACAACGACTCCGTGCACCTGGTCGATTGGCCCGTCGCCGACCTGACACGACGAAACGTCGATCTCGAGCTCTCCATGGACGTCGCACGACGTCTGACGTCGCTCGGTCGCGCCGCGCGCGCGGAAGCGGGCGTCAAGGTTCGTCAACCTCTCGCACGCGCTCTCGTCTTTCTGGGCCCGAATTCACCGCTGCCGCCCGCCGGTGTCGTCGAAGAGGAGTTGAACGTCGACAAGCTGGAGTACGGACGAGAGTTGGCGGACGTGTTGAGCTTTGAACTCGTCCCGAACTTTCGTGTGGTCGGACCCCGTCTCGGTGAAGCCGTCAAGGAGCTCAAGCCCGCACTCGCCGCACTCGACTCCGTGGCGGCCGCTGCGGCGCTCGAGTCCGGTGGGGTAGTTAGCGTGGCGCTGTCCACGGGCACGTTCGAGCTCGACGGCAGCGAGGTGGAACTTCGTGTGAAGGGTCAAGGCGGCTACGCGGTGTCGCGCGACGGTGCCGAGGTGGTCGCGCTCGACCTCGCGCTCGACGAAGACCTGCTCCGTCGGGGGTACCTACGCGACGTCGTGCGTCAAGTCCAAGACCTACGCAAGAACTCCGGACTCGACGTCTCCGATCGCATCGTCTTGCACGTCGTGGGTCTCGACGACCTCGCTCAAGGTTTCGCGATGCTCGCGAGCGAAGTGTTGGCCGTTGGGGTCCTCGCGACCACGGGCGACGGTGAGGGAACGCGACTCGACCTCGACGACGAACGTGACGCCGTCGCGTGGATCAAAAGGGCTTAGCGCGACGCGTTGAGTTTTGCGAGCAGCACGGCCAGCGTTTCACGCTCGCCGTCATCGAGTCGCGTGCTCATGTTTTCGTTGAGGTACGTGAGGTGCACGCTGAGTGCCTCGTCGAGCTTGGCGTTGCCGGTGTCCGTGATGGCGACGTAGACGGAACGTCGGTCGCTCGGACAGTGCTCGCGGCGAACGAAGGTCGCCTCTTCGAGACGGTCCACCAGTCTCGTGGTACCACCCGTCGAATGCACGATCGCGTCAGCCATTTGACTCATCTTGAGGCGACCGTCCGCGGACTGGCGAAGCTGAAGGAGCACCTCAAACCAGGCGAGGGGAAGTTGGCACGAGGATTCCAGGGCAGCGCCGAGTTCTTTCGTGAGCCGGGCGTTGGTCTCCAGTAGGAGGCCGAAGAGGACTACCTTCTCGTCGCCCGAAGGGCAGGCGTTCGTCGAGATAGACATGACCCAATTGTACCATGTAGTTGCGTACTAAGTAACTTCTTGACAAGTAATTGCATAGTAAACTATAATCTTGAGAGACAACCCCTGTCCATATATATAGGAGAACCACATGAGCAACATCCCCGCTCCCGGTGTTTACACCATTGACCCCGTTCACTCGACTTTTGGTTTCATGGCCCGTCACCTGGTCGCGTCCAAGGTGCGCGGAAGTTTCACCGAGTTTTCCGGCACCTTGACCATCGGCGAGACCGTAGAGAACTCGCACGTCGAGGCTGAGGCCGAGGCCGCGAGTATCTCCACGAACAACGAGATGCGCGACAATCACCTGCGCAGCGCCGACTTCCTCGAGCAGGAAAAGTACCCGAAGGTGACCTTCAAGTCGACGAAGATCACGGCCAAGGGTGGCGACAAGTACGAGTTGGAGGGCGACCTCACGGTGCGTGACGTCACGAAGACCCTGACCTTTGACGTTGAGTACCTGGGCAGCAGCCCCTCGATGCTTCCCGGCGTGACCGTCGTGGGCTTCGAAGCGACGACCGACATCGACCGCCGCGACTTCGGCGTCAACTTTGAAGGGACGCTCGAGAACGGCAGCGTCATCGTCAGCCACAAGATCGTCCTCGAGATCGCCATCGAGGCTTCGAAGCAGGACTAAGCGTCTCCCCAGCAGTGCGAACGCCGGGGGCTTTGTGCCCCCGGCGTTGTGCTCGGTACCATGGAAACATGGCCGAGAAGAGCAGATCGAAATCCGTCAAGTCGAGCATCGGCGTACTCGGGGCCCTGGCGACCATCATTTCCGTGTGGTGGTTCGCCCTCCGTCCCCGTCGAAACAAGGATGAGTCCTCGGCCGATGACTAGGTCGGGTTTTCCCGACCCCCGGTAGGTTGGATAGTCATGGCGTTGGCTTCGTTGGCTCCACTTCGACATCGAAGTTTCGCACTGGCGATGACCTCGTCGTTCGTCTCGTCGACCGGCACGTGGATGCAGAGCGTGGCACTCGGTATCTACCTCACCGAGACGACCAAGAATCCACTCTGGCTCGGATTACTGACCGTCGCCGCGTGGACGCCGGCCATCATTGGCGCACCGCTCGGTGGTGTCGTCGCTGACCGCTGGAGTCGTCAGCGTTGGATCCAGCTCAACAACTTGATCATGGCGGGCACCGCGAGCGCGCTCGCCGTCGCCGCGCTGACGCACCATCTCTCGCCGTCGTTGGCGTGCTACCTCGCCGTCGCCGAAGGTCTCTGT